>JAGOKC010000097.1 GCA_017994835.1 Aquabacterium sp.
CCGAGCAATCGGGGGGAGGTGTTTGCGGTGGTGCCGCGACTGGGCTACCGGCTGGCCGGTGCTCAGGGTGAGTTGCAGTTGCTGGAGCGCGAATCTGTCACAGAGGAGCTGGAGCTCAATCTATTGGCTGAGCCGGTAGCGTTGCCCGGTTTTCAGATGGTTGAGCAGGGCACCTTGTGGGAGGTGTATCTGGATGGCGCTCGCTTGCGCGTTGGCAAGGACGATGCACAGCAACTGCCGTTAGATACCGTGGCGACGACGATCACAGAGGATGACCTGACACGGTGGCTGGCCGCAGAGCTGCAGCATCCGACGCGCAACGCCGCCCGTGACGTGTTGCCTGCACACCTTCGCGCTTTTGTGATGGCCGCCGTCAGGCATCTGGTGAATGAGCAGCATCTTCCGTTGGCACAACTGGCTCGCCACCAGTACCCTCTCATGCAGAAATTGGCTTTGCGGATTGCAGAGTTGCGCGACAAGGCGGCCAAGGCATCGTTCACGCAGTTGGTGCTGGATGGTGGATGGGCGGTGGAAACCTCTCCGCAGATTGGATTCTCTTTTGAGTCGAATCGGTATCCGGTGCCAACCAACAAACTGTATCGAGGTAAGTTCAAATTCAGCAAGCACTACTATCCGGTGCCCGCTGACTTGGAGGATGGCGGCGAAGAGTGGCGATGTGCTTTGGCCATTGATGAGCACGCACAGGTCAAGCGATGGGTTCGCAATCTGGATTCGGACCCCGTTGCGGGTTTCTGGTTACCAACATCTAGCGGGCGCTTTTACCCGGACTTCGTGTGTGAGCTGACGGACGGCCGTATCCTGGTGGTGGAGTACAAGGGGGCGCATCTGCAGGGTATGCCGAAGGAAATCGAGAAAGCCCAAGTCGGTAGGGTCTGGGCTGCAAACAGTGGTGGACGTGCTTGCTTTGCATGGGTGCTCAAGACCGTCGAAGGAAGGGGTGTCTCGCAGCAACTGGATGATGCGATAGCCTGATTGAACTTGCGACGGACTGACCCTTGTGCCTCAATGCGCCAGCATGCAGCGGTTTCGACCGGCGTTCTTGGCGGCGTACAGGGCCTGGTCGGCGCGTTGCAGGGTGTGGGCCAGTGTGTCGTCCGGACGGAAATCGGCCACACCGCATGAGAACGACATGTGCACACCAGGGTGTCCGGGCAGGGTGTGGCTGGCGAAACGTTCACGCAGGCGTTCCGGACCCATCAGGCACTGGGGGCCGGGCTCGGTGTCGGGCAGGATGACGAGGAACTCCTCGCCGCCCCAGCGGCCCATCACGTCAATGTCTCGCAACACGTCGCGAGACAGCTGGGCGAACTCGATCAGCACGGCGTCGCCGACCTGGTGGCCGTGCGAGTCGTTGATGCGTTTGAAGTGATCCAGGTCGATCATGGCGACGCAGAAGGGCCGCTGTGAACAGATGGCGCGCTGGCGCTCGCGTTCAAGCAAACTCATCAGATGGGTGCGGTTGTAGAGGCCTGTGAGGGTGTCGTGAACCAGCAGGTCCTGGACCGTTTCGACCGCCTTGGTCAACACGCCGCGCTCGCGCAGCATGAGTGAGCGCAGGCGGCTGGCGTTGTACGAGAACACCGAAATCTGCAGAAAGATGAAGCAGGCCAGCGCAACTTTCATGCCCTCGCTGGTGAGGTTGATGTTGGCGGGAGGCAGGGCCAGTTGCCAGAGCAGGACGCCCATCATGAGCGCAATCGCTGTGATCCCGACCACGCGTGTCTGACGTGGGCGCAAGCTGACCATGCCGAAAATCAGGACCACGCACATGGATTGCAGCAGCACCGCCCTCAGTGCCGGGGCATGGAGGTAGCACACCACGCCGATCAGGCAGGCATTGATGAGTTGCCCCTGGGCAATCTGGGGGTCACGCCAGGCGCGGGTGACGCCGCTGCGGATCAGGGCATAGCAACCCAGGGTGCTCAAGACCATGTACGCAATCATGAAATAACCCAACTCGGCCGGCATCAGACCTTGTGGGATGGCGTAGAGGTGCAGTGTGATGACCCAGAACCCGAACCCCAGCATGGCGGCGAGCATCAACCTGACGCGGTCGCGCATGTCGAGGTGGTGACCCATCACGATGGTGCTCAGGTTGTAGAGCCATCCGGTGTTGGATGGGGGGGCGTCGTCCAGGGTGGGGGCGGCCCAGGCTGGGTGCGCAATGCGTGTGCTGGTACGGGGTGGTGGTGCGTCCGGGCAGGGCCGGGGCGCGGCCGGTTCGAATGACGGCATGGGCACGTCGTCGGTGTGGCTGGTGGCCGGGATGGCCAGCTCGGTGCGATCGCGGCCGAGTTGTTTGGCGCGGTACAGCGCCCGGTCGGCGCGTTCGAGCAGGGCGTCCAGGGGCTCGTGCTGATCATGTTCGGCCAGACCAGCCGAGAAAGTGAGCTGCAGATCGGGGGCGTACTGCGTCCAGTCGTGGCGGCGCACGGCCTCGTGCAGCTGGGTCAGGGCGTCGTGGGCCTGGTCGAGGTTGTCCACTGGCAGCAGCAGCAAGAACTCTTCACCTCCCCAGCGGGCCAGGGTGTCGGCTGCGCCGATCGACCGTGTGGCCAGGTTGGCAAACCCCTTCAGGACCTGATCGCCCACCGGGTGGCCGTGGGTGTCGTTGACGAGCTTGAAGAGGTCGATGTCGAGCAGGCCGATGCAGAAGGTTTGCCCGTTGCGACGCTGGCGACGAATCTCTTCGTCGAGCAGGGTCAGCATGTGGCGGCGGTTGGCCAGATCGGTGAGGCTGTCGCGCGTGGAGAGGTGATTGAGTTGCGTGAGGGTGAGTTGCAACTGGTCGCGCTGGGCGGCGCTGCGCTGGTAGATGCGGTACACCTCGCCGCCCACAAAACCGGCAATGGGCAGCAGCACGCTGCACATGACGAGGTTCAGGATTTCGACCGACAGCGTGATGTGTTCGGGCTGTGTCAGCCACAGGCCGAGCAGCGTTGCCAGCATCAGGCAGACGGCCATGAAGGAGGTGCCCAGGATTTGACGCTGGTTGAGTCGCCCCATGTAGAAAGCCATCATGGCGCACAGCAACTGCAAGGTGGCCCCGCGCACGATGGGGACGAGGGCGTGCGCCAGGGTCATGGCACCCAAGTCGATGAACACCCGCACGAAGGTCAGGTGGGGATCGGCGAGGCGCTGGCTCCAGCCGCTGCGCACCAGCACGTAAACAGTGCCCCAGCACACGATGTAGGCGCTGATCAGGCTGACTGAAATCCAGACCGGGATGATGCCGTGAGCACCGCCGATGCACAGCAAGATCGATCCCACCACATAGGCCACGATCGCAGACAGCACGTCCTGGACTGCCACACGCACAGCCGGCCGATGACCAAGCAGCCACGACATGCGTGGCTGCTTGGTCACATCGGGGGCAACTGCGGGGTGGAAAGAAGGGACGGTCACAGAATCCTTGGACATGAGGGGCGAACAGGCCATGCCCCTAATGCCTCATGTTATCCAGCTTTGGGTGTTGTCCAAGGTAGTAAATTCACCACGCAGAGGGGTGCGCCAGGGCGTGATCAGTGCGCTTTTACCGCTTGTCGCCGTCCGTTGTGTTTGGCGGTGTAGAGGGCGCGGTCGGCGCGTTGCAGCAACACGTCCACGCCTTCTGGCGGGGCCCACAGGGCGTAGCCCGCCGAAAAACTGATGCGCAGCGTCGGCACGGTCTCGGACACGACCGTGAGTTGCAGGCGTGCCTGCAGCCGATCCAGGGCCTGCAAGGCTTCGCTGGGTTGGTGGGTGTCGGGCAGGATGATGAGGAACTCTTCTCCTCCCCAGCGCGCGATCAGGTCGGTGTCGCGCAGCGCGTCGCGGGCCGCCATGGCGAAGCTCACGAGCACCTCGTCGCCCACCTGGTGGCCGTGCAGATCATTGATCTGCTTGAAGTGGTCGAGGTCAATCAGAACGACGCCAAAGGGACGGCCGCTGAGCTGCGAGCGTCGGTATTCCTGGTCCAGACGCTCCTGGCCATAGAGGCGGCTGAGCAGGCCGGTGAGGGCGTCGTGGCGGGTGACGCGTTCCAGCTCAAGCTGGGCGGAGGTGAGGTCGCGACGTTCGCTGACGATGCGCTCGCGCAGGCGGGCAAACTTGCGCGACTGCATGGTGATCAGGCCCATGATGAAGGCGGCAGACACCAGCTTGACGGCTTGCGCCTCCGGTCGGAAGCTGGGCAGCGGCACCACAAAACCGACCAGCAGCATGGTCAGGAGCATGGCAATGAGGATGACGCCCGTGCGCAAGGCGGCGCGTGGACTCAGGCTCATGAAACCGAACACAAGGCCCAGACCCATGGTCTGAAGCAGGGCGGCACGCCCGGTGGGCACGGTGGCGTAGCCAATGACGGCGATCAGGCAACCCCAGAGGATCTGGGCGGAAACCAGGCCCGGATCGCTGAGGCGCTGCGTCCAGCCGCTGCGAACCAGCGGAAAGAACACAAACATGCCCGGCAGCATCAGCAGCATGAACATGAGACCCAGCTCAGGTGAGATGCGTTGCTGTGGAATGGCAAAGGTGGTCAGTACCACAAACCACACCAGATAGACGAGGCTGCCGAGCAGGCTGAGCAAGGCGCGGTCACGCAGGCGCGGATCGGTGCCCAGCAACCAGTCAGACCAGGCGGGTGCGGGCTGCTGCGTCATGTGCGGTCGGCCTGTACCGTGCGGGCGCGGCCCGTGGCTTTGGCTTTGTAGAGCGCGCGGTCGGCCCGCTCCAGATCGCGGTACAGCGGGACGCGTCCACCCGGTTCGCACAGGCCGGCCGAAAAACTGACGCACAGGTCTTCGCCCAGGATGGTCCAGTCATGTTCGCGAATGCGCTGATGCAGGGTGTCGAGGCGTTGCTGTGCGGTGGGCAGACCGGTCTCCGGCATCAGCAGCAGGAATTCTTCACCGCCCCAGCGTGCCAGGCGGTCGGTGCCGGGCAGGGTGGCTTCGGCAATCTGGGCAAAACCTTGCAGCACGGCGTCGCCCACGGCATGGCCGTAACGGTCGTTGATCTGCTTGAAATGGTCCAGATCAATGATGGCGAGACAGAAGGCCTGCTCGGTGCGGCGCAGTCGGCGCACTTCCTCGTCGAGCAAGGTTTGCATGTGGTGGCGGTTGATCAGGCCGGTCAGCGCGTCGTGGGCCGAGGCCCGTTCCAGGTCGGCCACGGTGCGAGCCAGCGCCGCGCGCTGGGTCAGCATCTGGTGGCGCATCTGGTAGCTCTTGAGCGAGACCTGGCGCATCACCGGCATGACGATGGCCCCGGTGCCCAGGCTGATCCACTCTGAAATCAGGTCGATTTGGGTGTTGTGGAGCCGGTCGTGAAGCAGGGTGGCCACCACCATCAAGACCAGCGAGCCGACGGTGGCGATGACCAGTTGCCGGGTGGTGAGGCGGTGGATGTCGAACAGCATCAGCAGGCACAGCCACAGCAGGGCCAGGCCGCGAGCGGCGTCGATCAGGGTGTAGGACAGCACCACCGCCATGCAACCAAACAGCACCTGCGGGAAGATGAGGGAGGGGTCAGCCCAGTGCTCGCTGACCCTGTTGCGCAGCACAAACCAGAACAGCAGCATCCCCGCGATGCACCAGACACCCAGTGCATGGGCTGCCACCATCGGGACCACGTTCAGCATGGCCCCGAGGTAGGCCGAGGCCACACCAATGCAGTAGGGCAGCAATGTGACCTGCAGCCGCTGAAAACCCTGCTCGCAGGTGCCCTGCCAGACCGGCGAGGGTGTGCGAGCCCAAGACGGCGGTGTCTTGAGCGATTTTTGGGGTGAAAGAGAAGTGGACACCATGAACAGGTCGGCAGCGGGGACACCGCCTGTCGATGATGCCATTTCCTGGGACGTTCGGACGGTGTGATGCCACCCGTTCAGGGGTATTCCCTTAGCTTGTCAGGGGTGAAGCGATCACACCGTGGGCAAGACTGGCGTTCAAGCCCAACAGGGCGCGGGCCTCGGCGGGGCTCGCCACCTCGCGACCGGCGTTGCGGGCGCACTGTGCCAGGGCTTCGATCAGCTGACCGTTGCCGGTGGTGCGGGTGCCGCCGGGCAGGTAGAAGGTGTCTTCCACGCCGGTGCGCAGCATGCCGCCGAGGTCGGCGGTGGCCTGGTGCACGGGCCAGATTTCGTCACGGCCAATCAGCGTGGTCTGCCAGATCGTGTGGGGTTCGCGGTACTTGACCAGCAGCTTGAGCAGGTCGGCGTCCACCGGCATGCCCGAGGCCACGCCCATCACGAAGTTGTACTCCAGGTGGTCGGTCATGCCGGCCTTCTTGTACATGCCCACCGAGCGCACGATGCCCACGTCGAAGCATTCGAACTCGGCGCGGGTGCCGGTCTCGGCCATCACGTCGAGCATGGCCTTGACCTTGTCCACCTGGTTGTCAAACAGCATCGGGGGCCATGCCCACTCGCCGTTGTCCTTGATCTTGAGGTAGTTGAGGCTGCCGGCGTTGCAGGCGGCGATCTCGGGGCGCACGGCGCGGATGCAGGCCGCCGGCCCGGAGATGTCGGTGCCGACCACGCCGGTGGTCAGGTTGATGATGACGTCGGGGCAGGCTGCGCGGATGGCGGTGTCGATCTCGGCGGCGACGGCCGGGTCCCAGCTGGGGAAGCGCCCCATGCCGGGGGCCTGCTGGCGCAGGTGCACGTGCATGATGGACGCGCCGGCGTTGTAGGCCTCGCGGGCGGCAGCGGCCATTTCCTGGGCCGTGACGGGCACCGGGTGTTGCTTGGGGTCGGTCAGCACGCCGGTGAGCGCGCAGGTGAGAATGGCCTTGTCCATCAGTGGTCCTTCGTGAGTTCGATGTCGATCAGCAGGGCCTTGGCCTGCACCTGTTCGCCCGGTGCGGCATGCACCGCCTTGACCACGCCAGGGGCTTGCGCAGACAGCCACATTTCCATCTTCATGGCCTCGATGCTCAGCAGGGGCTGGCCTTCGACGACCTTGTCGCCAACCTTGACCAGCACCTGGGCGACCGTGCCGGCCACTGGGGACAGGCCACGGCTGGGGTCCTGGCCCGCGCCCTGGTTGGGCCAGGCCGAAACTTCGGTGAACACGTGGGTGGCCGCCTCGACCACGAGGTGCAGCTCGTCGCCGCACCACACGGCACGGACGCGCTTTTGCACACCGTCCAG
>JAGOKC010000098.1 GCA_017994835.1 Aquabacterium sp.
CGCAAAGCCTCGCGTCCGCCGAACAAGCGTTCCGAAGCGTGGCACTCCAGCACCACCGCCTCCTCCAACTGCGCCACGCGGGGCGTGAACTGCAAGGCCCACCAGCCCAGAGGCCGCACGTCCAGCGGCTGCCAGGTGGGGGCACTCGCATCGTCCGCCTCATGCTTCGAGGCGGGCAGCAAGGCCATCCAGTTCTGCATGGGGTACCGTCCGTGGGGTGGGGGGCCGCGAGGCGTGGCGAGGCACGATGGCGGGGAAAGGGGGCGGTGTCTGAGGGGGTGCAGGCGATGCCGGGCTGTGCCACAGGTCTGCCACCCCCAGGGGCCAGTGCGGCAGCACAATGGGCTCGGCCAGCAAAGGTCCACGGCGCTTGATCACATGGACTTCAAGCGGGTGAGGGCAGGGCCCCAGCGTCAGGTGCAGGCGCAAAGGTGCGGCCGACGACTCTTGCGCCACGCGCGCGGGCCGAAAGGCAAAGAACAGCCCCGGATGCCGTCCGGCGCAGGCCTGCAGGCGTCGGATCTGCTCCGCCCTGGCCTGGGGCAACCAACTGAGCACGGCGGTCACACAATGCGCCTTCAGCGCCTGCTCTGTGGCCCACAGGCGCTCTGCCGCGCCCTCTGCATCGATGCGGATCACGCGGTCGGCACGCACCCCTTCTCGTGCCAGCGCGGGCAGGTAAGGCAATTGCGGTGCCCCCACCAGCAACACCGATCCGCCCTGGGCCACCAGGCGAGCCAAAGCTGGGGCCAGCAAACGCCACTCCCCCAAGCCCGCCTGGGCTTGCAGGATCTCCGTCAGGCTCTGGCAAGGCCAGCCACCATCGGGCAGCACGGCATCCAGGGCGGCATGGCCGCTGGCCACGACGTGCGCCTGGTGGTGCCCCATGGCCTCGCCCTGCCACACCAGGGCCGCCAGATGCGGCGGCAGCGCCGCAGGCGTGATCGCGCTGCGGTCGGCGTGGACGAGAAACTGAAGGGTAGACATGGTGAGATACTGTTTATATGTACAGTATCTTACTGTGCGCTGACGCCTGCGTCCAGAGGTGTGGACGCAGGATCTTTCTGAGGGTGCTCGCTCAGCGGCGGAGCAACACGTTCATCGACGGAGTGACCTCGCTGTCATTGACATAGCCGATCGCGCCTGGGGTCTTCTGAATGTAGGCGATCAGGCTCGCTGAGTCGGGAAACTCTCGTGGTGGTGTGCCTTTGCCCACATAGCGACGCACGGTCCAGTAGGCGACGAATTTTTCCTCGTCTTGTTGCAGGTAGTCACTGAGAAAGCGCAGGCGGTTGACCTGATTGGGCTGGGCGTTCAAGGGGATGACGGGGTTGCCATCAATCTCCACCACCTTGCCGGTGTAAATGCGTTGCACCGTGACCAGGTCAAGTTTGCGCATCGAGGGGTGACCAATCAGCACCACCTGATCTCCTGCCCAGGCCGACCAGGCCATAAGCAGCAGCAGGGCTGCGATGGGAATTTTGAGGAGTCTCATCGTGGGCTCCTCTTAGAACACAAAGTTATAACTGAGGGACAGCACGTCGATGGTGTCGTTCGTGACGGGCCCAGCACCTGCGGGGGAGTCAACCATTGCAGAGCCCTTGCCAATCCACGTGTGCATCCACTCGCCCTTGAGCTTGCTTTGGGGCGTCAGCGCGTAGGAGGCACCCAGCGACAGTGAGTACTGGTCGTAGAACGGCGTGGTGTCGAGCAACTGCCGTTGACCCGCCTCAGCTAATGGAGGTGCCACGACATCGGCTATCTTCTGCCGGGTTCGGGCCGCAGAGCCGACCGTTTTCAAGCTGGCAATGGTCACGTAGGGCGTGATGCGATCCATCTTGCGCAACACCGACAAGTAACCTCCTGCGGTGTTCGCACCCAGTGCAATGTCGCGCTGGAAGTTGCGTTCGAACTCGCCAATCAGTCGCCAGTCGCTGGGCAGGCTGATGTCAAAGCCAAAGGTGACGATGTCGTTGCGGAACTCTCGAACAAAGGCCGTCGGCAGGTAAACGTTGTAGCCCCCTCCGAGGGGAATGTTCTGAATTGTCGCCGGCGCCTGGATCTGGTCGTCGTTGAAATCGGATTTGGCGTGGTGCAGGCCCAGACGCCAGGTGCTGTCTTCGGCACGCAGGGTCAGCACACCGCCGGTGACTCGCGTGGTCACCGAGATGAAGGCGGTTCCCGTGTCACGCGAGTAGGATCGCTGCACCACGGTGGGCGCGCGCCCTGAGTACACATCCAGGCTGAGGTCTCCGCTGTCCAGTGCCCAGTTGCGCGTCACATACAGACCCGCGATGTCGGTGGTCGGTAAGATGGAGTACATCTCGGTGGGCATGCGAACAAATTCGTAGCTCTGTCCCACATCGAGGTTCTCAGAGAACAGGTACAGAGGCAGCCGCACCTTGCCTGCGCGGATCAACCACTCGTTGCTGGGCCGCCAGGACACAAAGGCCCAGGCTGCACTGGTCTCCCATTTGCTGTCGTTGTCTGCAGCGGGCGCGACCTTGGCCTGGAGCGTGGCCGACCACTGGGATGAGAACTTGGCGTCGAACTGCACCCCGAGCACGCTGTCGCGCTTGACGGTGCCGTTGTCGGTGATGAAGCGCTGGTACTTGTAGTCCTTGTTGGAGACTGCTGCGCCCACCGTTCCAAAGCCCGAGTAAGAAAACTCCTGGGCGAGTGCACCTGCACAGGCGCTGCCGGAGACGATGGCCAGTGCCAGGTGCCATGCCTTTGCTGTGGTAGTCATGTGGATGGATCCCATTAGTCTTGCCATTTTTTTGCAATTTCCATGATGCGAGGTTGCTGCGCCAGGAAGGCCTGGACGACTCCGGGATCGAAGTGCCCCCCGGTGTTGCATTCGATGTAAGCCCTCGCCATGTCGTGGGTCAGGGGCTCTTTGTAAGGACGTCGACTGATCAGCGCATCGTAAACATCGGCCACGGCCATCAAACGGGCCGACAAGGGGATGCGATCGCCTGCCAGACCGTCTGGATAGCCTGAGCCATCCCATTTTTCATGGTGGGAGCGGGCAATCTCCATGGCAAACGACAGAAAGTCGGTGTCGTCGCCCATGCGCTGTGCCGCACGACGAAGCATCTCCCAGCCATGCATCGGGTGACTCTTCATGATCTTGAATTCATCGGCAGTCAGCTTGCCGGGTTTGAGCAAAATACTGTCAGGAATCGCCACTTTGCCCATGTCATGCAAAGGTGCTGACTTGGCAATCAGGTTGATCGACTCCGGGTTCAGCACGTCCAGACACTGCCCTTGCTCCCAAAGATGCGTGGCCAGAACGCGGACATACTCTTGTGTGCGTTTGACATGGTTGCCGGTATTTTCATCACGGAACTCGGCAAACGAGATCATCACGAACAGCGTGGACTCGCGCAGGCGATCGAGTTGCACCATGCGCTCATCCAGTTCGGTGCTCAAGGTTGCAGCACGGCTGCGCAGTTGGTCATGCAGTGATTTGTTTTCCAGGTGGGTCTTGACCCGGGCGCGCACAATGGCCGGGCTGATCGGCTTGTGGATGAAATCGACCGCGCCGACTTCAAATCCACGCGCCTCGTGCTCGGTCTCGCTCATGGCCGTGAGAAAGATCACCGGGATGTGCCTGGTGTTCTCATCTTGTTTGAGTTGCCTGCAGACTTCATAGCCGTCCATGCCGGGCATCATCACGTCCAGCAGGATCAGATCGGGCGGTGCCTTGCGTGCAATGGCCAGGGCCTTGGGGCCCGAAGGGGCCAGTTTGACCTGGTACATCGGGTTGAGCAGACTGGCCAGCAGATTCAGGTTGGTGGGCGCGTCATCGACCACCAGCACGGTTAGTTCAGCCAGTGATTGCTCAAGCATGTGCATGATGACTGCCCTCCTTGAGCAGGTTCAGTGCGCTTTCAAAATCACACCGGTCCATGGCCGCATTCAGACGGTTGTAGATCAAGGGTGGAAGTGACTCCTTGAACATCAAGCGTTTTTGCTGCCACATCACCATGGCCTGACTGTCGTCGTCCTCCAGCAACTTCATCAGGGCCACGTGAGCGTGCCGGGCCTGATCACTGAGAAGAGGGGGCAGTTCGTGCAAGTCACCGGGTACCGTCCAGGCATCCAGGAAGCCCTCGTCCTCAGGCTCTGGCGGCAAACTCATTTGCTGATGCAGTGACCCGACCATGGCCATCAAGGCCTGGATGAATGGGGGCGCAACCCCCGTCACCTTGACGGCATCGTGCGCCTTCGCAGCGGTCTCCAGGGTTCCGGCAAGTAGCGCCAGGTCGTTGGCCCCCACTGTGGCCGAGATGCCGCGCAGGGTGTGCGCCTCATGTTCAATCGCTGAAAAATCCATCACCTCGATGGCTCGCGTCAGTGGGCCGGTGGTGTCGTCCAGATGCTTCAGGTAGGTCAACAAAATATGCTCGTACAACTGTGCATCACCATCCAGGCGGATCAGCGCCCGTGCCGTGTTCAACCCGTCAACGATCGGCAGCCGTGTGCTTTGAAGGTCGGCCGCCCCAATCGGGGCCGCTGGCTGAGTCTGCGCTTTGATCGCATCAGGCCGATATGGCTCCAAGGTGGCATACAGGCGCTGGGGGTCCAGGGGTTTGCTGATGTGTCCTTGCATGCCAGATGCCAGGCAGCGATCACGCTCTTCCTGGAGTGCATGTGCGGTCATGGCGAAGATCGGCACCTGAGAAAGGGCGTGGTCAAGCCGAATCTGTCGCGTCGCCTCATAGCCATCCATCAGCGGCATGTGCAAGTCCATGAGCACCACGTCATACCCTGACGCCCCGGTCTGTCGCAGGCGTTCCAGCGCTTCGCACCCGTTGTTGACGACGTCCACCACGGCACCGCGCCGGGTGAGCAGCGCGGTGGCCAACTCCTGGTTCACGGCATTGTCTTCTGCCATCAACACACGCAGGCCGTCGAGCCGAATGGCGCGTTCAGGACCATCGCTGATGGAGTCTGTGGCCTGTTCGATGCCGGTCAGGCGCGCCAGCAAGCTGCGCAAGGCACTTGGCAGGATGGGCTTGGACAAAAAGCTGCTGGCACCAGCCTGCAGGGCATTGACATGCAGATTGTCCCAGTCATAGGCGGACATGACGACCACGCGGAGGGCTGCATCGCATTGCCGCAAACGGTGCAGCACCTCAGAGCCATCCATGTCGGGCAAAACCCAGTCGAGCAGCACCACATCAAAGGGCGTCCCGACGTTCATGGCTTGCTCGACCATGGTCAGTGCCGTGGTACCGTCATCGGCCACCTCGACGCATCCGGATTGATCGTCGTGTGCCGCACCAACGCCTAAGGTTCGCAGCAGTCCAGCCAGCATCTGACAGGCCTCGGGCTGATCATCCACCACCAGCACGCGAAGGTTTTCAACCGGCACATGCGGCAATTCGGTGACCAGGTCGGGCGCGAAGGTGCTTGGCAGGACCAGGCTGAAGGTCGAGCCCCGCCCGAAATCACTTTCGACGTCGATGCGACCGCCCATGAGTCGGGCCAGTCGCTGACTGATGCTCAGACCCAGGCCGGTGCCCCCATAGCGGCGCGTGGTGCTGTCGTCCGCCTGTGTGAATTCCTGAAAGAGCCGGGACATCTGCTCCGCCGTCATCCCGATGCCCGTGTCGCTGATATCGAACCTCAGCATGGCCCGCTCATCTTGCCGCGCCTGCACCCTGACCGTCACCTTCACATGCCCGCTGTGGGTGAACTTGACCGCGTTGGACAACAAGTTGGTCAGGATCTGAACCACCCGCAGCATGTCGCCGGTGATCACGCTGGCATGGGTCAGCAAGTCGGCATCGGCAAACTCGCACAGCAACTCGACCTCACGCGCCTGGGCGGCCTGACGCACCATCATCAGCGCGCTGCCCACCGCCTCTTCAATGCGATAGGGTGAGTTCTCCAGCGTGAGGTGGCCTGCCTCGATCTTGGAGAAATCGAGGATGTCATTGATGACGCCCAGCAGGATCTGGGATGCTGAGGCTACCTTGCTCAGATAGTCCTTTTGCTGCGTCGTCAGGGGTGTCTGCAAGGTCAGATGCGTCATGCCGATGATGGCATTCATCGGGGTGCGAATCTCGTGGCTCATGTTGGCCAGAAACAGAGACTTGGCACGGGTGGCCGCTTCCGCCTCGTCACGTGCGACCTGAAGATCGGCCTGAGTTCGGGTGCGCACGGACAAATCATCCTGGATGGATTGGGCCATCGCGTCCATGGTCTCGCCCAACGCCTCGACCTCGTCCAGGGCGCTGCCGAGCACCTCGGTGCGAACCTCATAGTTGCCGGAGGCAAAGGCACGCGCCTTGTCGCTGAGGGACTCGATGGGACGCAGCACGCGCCGCCGAACCATCATCAACGCAAACAGCATGACGGGCACCAGACCCAGGTCAACCGCCACGGCCAGGACAATGAAGCGCTGCACTTTGGCAGAGGCCTGACTGACGGACGCCTCGGTCCGGGCATTGACCAGGCGCGCCAGATCAGACATGGCCCGGATCAATTCAGCGCCATCGTGCTCGTACTGGCGACTGTGAACCAACTGGGTGGCATATGCCAGGTTGGGTTCACCTTCTGAGACGAAGGTTTCAGTGGTGGCGTCGTACAAGCCTTGGGTCGCGGCAAACGCCACCTGTTCGGTCTTTTTGAGCTGGTCGGTGGCGGCCATCACACGCGCCAGCACCGCCAGTTCTTGCGCACTGAGGTTCAATGCCTTCATGCGATCGACCAGGGGACTGCGTGGGCCGGTCGTGGAAATGGCATGTTTCTTGGGGTCGGCGATGACCTCCTCCCAAAAAACGATCGAATCATCGGCAACCGGCTGCGGTTTTTCGCCGAGGTGAATGCCAACGATTTCGTAATACGTCAAAAGGTAATTGGGCTGCCCGGTGGCGGTGTACGCCCGCACCAGCCGGCGCAGCATTTCGGTCTCGCGACGCAGTTTCTCGACGGCGAGAACCGTTTCTTCCCGAGCGGCTGCGGCACGGGTTGCCGAGTCATCCGCTCTTTTGATCAGTATCAAAAAGACAAAATTGGCCAGCAAGGCCAGCAAAACGCCCAGGAACAGGGTTCTGGAGACTGTCTTGAGCCTCACTCAAGGGCTCCGGTGAAGCAGTGATCAGACGAGGGCAGCATGTTT
>JAGOKC010000034.1 GCA_017994835.1 Aquabacterium sp.
CACTACGCCATTCGCACCGAAGAGGCTTATGTGGACTGGGTGCGTCGCTTCATTCTGTTTCACGAAAAGCGCCACCCCAAGGACATGGGTCCGAATGAGGTGGCCAAGTTCCTGAGCGACCTTGCGGTCACGCGGCATGTGTCTGCATCCACGCAGAACCAGGCCAAGGCCGCCATCTTGTTTGTGTATCGCCACGTTTTAGGTATCGAATTACCGTGGCTCGACGATGTGGTCATCGCGAAAGTGCCTCAGCGTTTGCCCGTGGTGTTGACTTCACGTGAGGTGCGCAGCTTGCTTCACGAACTCAATGGCACCACGGGTTTGGTCGCATCCCTGCTTTATGGCACCGGCATGCGTTTGATGGAAGGGTTGAGACTGCGCGTCAAGGATATCGACTTCGATCGACGTGAAATCATCATCAGAGAGGGCAAGGGTAACAAAGACCGCGTCACGGTTCTGCCCGAAAACTTGATCGATCCATTGCGTCAGCGAATGCGCAAAACACAGGAGTTGCACCAAGCCGACCTGGATGCCGGTTACGGCGAGGTGCATTTGCCTCAGGCACTGCAGGCCAAATATGCCAACGCTGGGCGGTCCTGGGGTTGGCAGTATGTCTTCCCCAGCCAGGTACGCTCGGTTGACCCCAGATCAGGGGTGATCAGGCGTCATCATCTCGCCGAGCAATCGGTGCAGCGCGCGGTTTCGGTTGCTGCCAAACGGGCGGGCATCAGCAAACCGTGTTCGCCCCATACCCTTCGGCACAGTTTTGCGACCCATTTACTTCAGGCCGGATACGATATTCGGACGGTCCAGGAATTATTGGGCCATGCCAATGTCGCCACCACACAGATATACACCCATGTATTGAACAAAGGCGGGCGTGGCGTGCTCAGTCCGTTTGATCAACTCTGAGGCCATGTGCGCAGCGTCATCACAAAGTCGCCAGTGCGTTCAAGCTGGCCACGAGGCAGTCTGTTTGTGCGGCAATCGATGTGGGCACGGTCTGGCGGCCTTGGCTAATCGCTTGAAGATACGCTGCCGTGTCGCGAGCCGAGTGGCTGGCGGGTAAATCTGGCAATTGGGTCAGTACACCGTCTTCAGGGGCGCGGCAGAGCTGCGCTGCCGCCTGACCATGCAGGAACACGTCAAACCGGGGTTGACGGCGTGCATCGGCCACGGGCTCGCCCTCGGTGCCTCGCAACAACAAGGCGTTGGCCTGGGTCAGCAGCAGATAGTCTGCCAGCGACACAGCGTATTCCGGGTGCGTGTGGTTGACCACCTGAAGACTTCGGACCCCTTGCCCAGCGTGCGCCACAAACGGGTTCAAAAGCTTCGCCACGGTGTGACCCGGGTTGCGCAGTCCAATCGTCCAGCGCACGGCCAGCAGTTGGGACAAGGACGGGCACAAGTGCTCCAGGTCCATGAAAGCCGGCTGGCCCTCGCTCCAGGCGCGTGCCAATTCATGGTCGCTGCTCACCACAGGCAGACCAGCCTGTTCAAACACCTCCGCCGTGGTGACACGGGCGGGGTCCTTGGCCAGTCCGTGTACCAGCACCTTCACCCCTCGCTGTGCCAGGGCTTGGGCGAGCAGGGCGGTCAGGTTGGGCAGCTTGCGGGCACCGTTGTAAGAGGGCAGGGTCACAACCCCCAAGGAGCTCTTGAGCGCAACCTGGGCAGCTTCTTCCAGCGGCAGACACCGTGCCTGCGTGGCCTGCACGAAACTTTGTAACTCCTGGGCCGTTTCGCCTTTGATGCGCATGGCCAGGCAAAAGGCACCAATTTCCAGGTCGGTCACCTGGCGGTCCAGCACCTGAGAAAACAAATCGTGCGCCTGCTCGGTGCTCAGAGGGCGTGCGCCGTCTTTGCCGCGGCCAATGACCTTGATGTAGGGGGCGATGCTCATGCTGCTGCCGTGTGCTCACTGTCTGCTGGCGTCTCCTTCACGAGCTTGCGTAAGCTGGGGATGCAGGAGCCGCAGTTGGTGCCACATTTTAGGCTGCCTTGAAGTTGTGTCAGTCGCATGCTGGTATCGCCCGAACAGGTCCGCAGCATCGTCACAATCTGGGGCTCGCTCACGTTGAAGCACGTGCACACCTGAGCGCCTTTGGATTCAACGGCGACTGGCGGCACTTCCCCTGGGGTCAGCAGCGCGCGGCCGAAGGTGTCCGCCAAGAGCTCGTCTTGCAGCAGGGGGCGAATCCAGGCCTCCGCGCGGATGTCGCCGGTCATGATGAAGGCCGCCAGGCGCAGACCATCTGCGTATCGCTCCATCCGCATCAGGCGGCGCTGGCCTTTGGCCTTGTCCTGGTAGCGCATGAGGTCCACACCTGTCACGCCCATGTACTCCGTGATCTGTTTGACGAGGTCGTCGCTGACGGGCTCGGCATGGGCTGCCCGAAGGAGCACGCCAACCTTGCCTTCGGCATGTGGCTCGCGGCCAAACGGCACGCAGCTGCTGAACGCGAATTGCCCCATCAGGGGCTTGATGGCCTCGCGAACGGCCAGCGCCTCGGTTTCTGGCAGCCAGGCCGCAGCCAACATTCGCCATGGCAGATGCACGGGGGCGATGTGAACGGCGGCGTGCTTCAGCTCTGGCTGACACGAGGTGGGGCAGAGCGCCGGGTTGGTCAAGGCATTCACGCCAGAGATGGCTTGCCCACGGCTGTCTTGGCCGCTCAGGAACTCCTGGCCCCAGTGCATGGCGATGAAGCCATGTGTGGGGCGCAGCGCGTCAACTGTGTTGACGGGGATGTGAACCTCACCGCGGCGTGAGCTCACCCGCACCAGGTCGCCATCTTGCAGTCCCAGTCGCTGCATGTCTTGCGGATGCAGGTCCATGACCGGCTCACTCACATGACCAAATAGGCGACCCAGCGTGCCGGTGCGGCTCATGCCGTGCCATTGGTCACGCAGGCGGCCGGTGTTGAGGCTGAACGGATATGCGGGGTCAACGGGTTCGGCCACGGGTGCCGCTTGCAGTGCCACAAACTGTGCCCGGCCGCTGGCCGTCGGGAAGCGCCCGTCGGTGTAGAGGCGAGCGGTGCCGTGGGCAGCACCCTCGGGCATCGGCCATTGTTGCGGGCCGGTGTTTTCGAGGATGTCATAGCTCAAACCGGTGATGTCCAGGTCGCGCTCACGGGTGCTGTCGCGGTGCTCGTTCCAGATGGACTCGGCGCAGTCGTAGGGGAACAGGGTGGTGCGCTCGTTCAGGTAGGTGGCGGTGCGCTCGGGCAGACGACGTTCCAGGCGCTGCGCGAAATCCGTGAAGATGGCCCAGTCCTGTCGGGCCTCGCCAGGGGCAGCAATGGCCGGCCGCACACGGCTGATGCGCCGCTCGCTGTTCGTCACGGTGCCGTCCTTCTCTCCCCATGAGGTGGCGGGCAGCAGCAGGTCGGCGTAGGCGCATGTCGCGGTGGTGGCAAAGGCTTCTTGCACCACCACCAGCTCGCATTGGCTCAGTGCCTGGCGAACGGTGGCTTGGTCGGGCAGAGACTGTGCCGGGTTGGTGCAGGCGATCCAGATGGCCTTGATCTCGCCACGTGCTGCGGCCTCAAACAGCTCCACGGCCGTCAGGCCGGGTTGCGCGGGCACGTCTGGAACACCCCACAAGGCAGCCACTTCGGCGCGGTCTTGGGCTTTGCGCAGATCCCGGTGCGCGCTCAGCAGGTTGGCCATGCCGCCCACTTCGCGTCCGCCCATGGCGTTGGGCTGTCCCGTCAATGAGAAGGGGCCGGCACCCGGCTTGCCAATTTGTCCGGTGGCCAGATGCAGGTTGATCAAGGCCGCGTTCTTGTCGGTGCCATGGCTGCTTTGGTTCAAACCTTGGCAATACAGTGACAAGGTCGGGGTGTGGCCACCAAACCAGCGGGCGGCTTGAATCAGGTCGGCCTCCTGGATGCCGCAGGTGCGCGCCACCACTTCGGGCGTGTACTCACGCACCACGTCTTGCAGCGCCTCGAAGCCCTCGGTGTGGCGGGCCACGTAGTCCAGATCCAGCAAGCCCTCATGGATCATCACATGCAGCATGCCGTGAAACAGTGCCACGTCAGTCCCGGGCTGGATGGCCAGATGCAGGTCGGCCATCTCGGCAGTTTCGGTGCGGCGAGGGTCCACCACCACCAGTTTCATGCCTGGGTTGGCCTGACGTGCGTCCTCAATGCGTCGAAAGAGGATGGGGTGGGCGTAGGCGGTGTTGGCCCCGGCAATGAACACGGTCTTCGCGAACTGGAAGTCGTCGTAACAGGCTGGGGGGGCATCACTGCCCAAAGTGGCCTTGTACCCGGACACGGCGCTACTCATGCACAGGCGGGAGTTGGTGTCGAGGTTGTTCGTGCCGATCAGTCCCTTCACCAGCTTGTTGAGCACATAGTAGTCCTCGGTCAACAATTGCCCTGAGCCGTAGAAAGCGACCGCTTGTGGCCCGTGTTCTCGAATGATGGCGGCAAACTTGTCGGCCGCCTCCTCCAGTGCCGTCTCCCAGGAGATGGGGGCAGCCTCGCCGCCTCGCTCTTCACGTCGCATGGGCGTGAGCAAGCGAACCTGTTGCTGAACGGACTGTGCGGCGGTGAGGTGCAGGGTGCTTCCCTTCGTGCACAGGCGGCCAAAGTTGGCCGGGTGCTTTGGATCGCCCTGGACATTGACGATGCGACCATCAGGGGTGGACTCGATCAGGACACCGCATCCCGTGCCGCAATAGCAGCAGGTGGCGCGCGTGGTGTGGTGGGTCGCGGGGCTGGCTTGGCTCATGTCTGTCTCGTTGTCGTTGTCGGGGCGTTCTGAATGCAATGAGATGGGATCATTCGCATTCGGCCATGCTTTCGGTGGTCAGTTCTGCCTGCCCAAGCAGGCCGGTCAGCGTGGTTTGCAGGCGTCCCCACAAGGCGTGGCGGCCGGCCTGATCCCGAACGATCTTGTTGTGCACATGCGCCAGGCCCACGCGCCCGACATAACGGGCGGCGTGCTCCTGATACTGGCCTTCCTCTCGGTACAACTGCAGGAAGGCACCGGCATACGCGAGGGCCTCGTCTGGCGTTCTCACCTCGGCCAGCAAGGCAGCACGACCGTCTGACGCTCCCTCAGTGCCAGCCACATGCAGCGCCCAGCCTTTGCTGGAGCGAATCGCTTTGACCTCCTTGGCGCAGGCTTCTGCGCATTGGCGCATCAGTTCGGCCAGGTACGGCATCTCATTGGGGCTGATCGCCTTTTCTGGCACGGACATGGGGGCGCTGACTTGGGCACCGGCGGCAGACGCCGGCACCAAGGCCTGCGCAGGCACCGGCATATCTGATGCGGCCGCGCCAAACATCAGCGTGTCCCGGCGATCCCGGATGGAGGTTCCCTCGCGGATCAGCTGGAAGTAGTAACTACCGTCTGCCGTGTCACCGTACATGCAGGCACCCACGAGCTTGTCGCCCTTGATGACCAGCTTTTTGTAAACCGATCCAAAGGGGTCCGACAAGACGATCTCTTCTGTTCCTTCTCCACCCACGAAATCACCAGCCGAGAAAAGATCGACGCCGGTCACCTTCAGCTTCGTCGAGGTTTGCGAGCCGGTATAGCGGCCAATGCCAAACAGCGCCAGATGATTGGCGCAGACTTTGCCTTGCTCGAACAAGGGCGCGACCAGTCCGTAGGCCACGCCCCGATGCGACGCGCACTCGCCCACGGCATACACGCGCGGATCGGTCACCGACTGCATGGTGTCGGTGACCACAACGCCGCGGTTGCAGTGAATGCCGATGGCCTCTGCCAACTCGGTGTTGGGGCGCACGCCAGCGGCCATCACCACCAGGTCAGCGGGAACCTCGCTCCCATCCTTGAATTTCACTGCTTTCACGCGCCCGCTGGCATCGCCGACAAGCTCCTGGGTGTGTGCCCCCATGCGGAACTTCAAGCCGCGATCCTCCAGCGCCCGCTGCAGCAAGCGCCCGGCCACATGGTCCAGCTGGCGCTCCATCAGCACGTCGGAGAGGTGCACCACAGTGACCGACATGCCTCGCAGCATCAGGCCATTGGCTGCCTCCAGGCCCAGCAACCCGCCGCCGATCACCACGGCATGCCGGTGCGTGCGGGCCGTCTCGATCATGTAGTTTGTGTCGGCAATGTCACGATAGGCGATCACCCCCTCCAGATCCTTGCCGGGCAGGGACGGGATGAAGGGGTTCGAACCCGTTGCGAGCAACAGTCGGTCGTATTCGGCCTCGGTACCATCATTGATGGTCACGATGCGGCGTCGCCGATCTACCTGCACCACCTTCTTGCCGGTACGCAGCGTGATGCCGTGCGCGCTGTACCAGGCCAGCGGGTTCAGCACAATCTCGTCCAGCGTTTGCTCGCCCGCCAGCACGGGTGACAGCAAAATGCGGTTGTAGTTCGGATGGGGCTCGGCACCAAACACGGTAACGTCATACAAATCCGGTGCAAGCTTCAGCAACTCTTCAAGCGTGCGGACGCCAGCCATGCCGTTGCCGACCATCACCAACTTCATCTTCTTCATGCGAACACTCCGTCAGTGGGGAGAAAAACTCTTGTTCGCCCATGACAAGCACGATTCAGGCCAGCGAGACCGGCGCACTCACCCTCAACGGGCGCAAAACTTGCACCCCTTCCGGCCGTGCGCCAAGCGCACCGGACAGGTGCTGTGCAGCCTGCCGCTGGAAGGACATGAATGACGTTTGACGTAGAAGTAGGCCTGGCCTGCCGCATCGGCCCTCGCTCCGAAATGGAAGATTGCGCGCAGGTGGCGCACCCGCGAGCAGAACAGGAGGCCTGGGGCGTGGTGGCGGCCTTGGCCGATGGCGTCTCAACTGGCGGGGGCGGGCGCGAAGCCGCGCGCAGCACCGTGCACGCCCTGCTCAATGACTATTACGCCACCCCTCCCACCTGGGACACCACCGTCGCACTCGAGCGGATCATTGCCGCGCAGAACACCTGGCTCGTTGACCATAACCGCCGGCGGCAGCGCGTGGCGCAACAAGACTGTGCGCAGGTGGGCATGTGCACACTGACCGCTTTGGTGCTCCGCGGGCACGGATATGTGCTGGCCCATGCTGGGGACAGCCGCGCCTATCTGGTGCGTGGCGGTGAATGCACCCAATTGACGCAGGATCACACCCTGGGCACCTTGCCTTTCCAGAACGGCTTGACGCGTGCGGTTGGGCTGGACGATGCCTTGCGCGTCGAGTACCTGACCGGCGAGTTGCAAATCGGTGACACCTTCGTGCTCACCAGCGATGGGGTTCATGGCACCCTCAAACGCAAGACCTTGCAGGCCGCCTTGGCAGAGGAGGGCGGTGCGCAACAGACGGCCGATGCCCTGGTCGATAAAGCGCTCGCCACAGGGGGGCGCGACAACGCCACCGCCGTGGTGCTGCGTATCAAAGGCTTGACCGCTGCCAGGCTGGAAGATGCGTCGCGGCGCGGACGGCAGTTGCCCATCCCGCCACGATGGCAAGCCGGAGACGTGATCGACGGCATGCGGGTGGAAGACTGCGTCTTTGCTAACGGCGTGCACCGACTTTATCGCGTACAGGATCTGGGCACCGAGCGGCGTTTTGCGCTCAAAACCCTCCACGAAGCACGCGCCAATGACCCACAAGAGCGCGACATGCTGGCGCACGAGGCCTGGTTGGGTGCGCGTGTCACTGAACGCGATGCGCGCGGCCTGGTGCGTGTGCACGAACGCCAGGACGCCAGCAGCTTTTATGCACTGTTTGACTGGCACCCCGGCGTCACCCTGGGGGACATGCTGGGCAAAGACCAGGGCTTCTCCGTCACCGAGGTGGTGGAAGGGGCCATGGTTCTGGTGCGTGCCCTGGGACGTCTGCACCAGCATGGGGTCGTCCACCGCGACATCAAGCCCGACAACATCCACCTGGGCGACGACGGGCAATGGCGCATCCTGGATCTGGGCGTGGCCCTGTCAGGCAAAGAGCCCGAAGCCCTGCGCGTGCTACACGCAGGCACACCCAGCTACATGAACCCCGAGCAGTGGGGGGATGATGCTGAGGCGGCCCGGGTCAACAGCCAGAGCGACCTCTTCGCCTTCGGGGTCACGCTCTACCAGTGGCTCACCGGCAAGCTGCCCTATGGCGACGTCGAGCCCTACCAGATCGGGCGCTACAAGCGTGATCCGGTGGCACCATCGCGCATGCGCCCCGATGTGCCCATCTGGCTGGATCACCTCATTCTCAAAGCGATCGCACGCGATGCGCGCCAACGCTTTGAGACCGCTGAAGAGCTGTTGCTCTCCCTGGAGCGGGGGGCCTCCCGACCCCTCAACGCCCCCTTGGCCACACCCTTGCTCACCCGGGATCCGGCCGCAGTCTGGCAGATGGCGCTGGGCATCTCCGTGCTCTTCAACCTGCTGCTGATCTATTGGCTGGTGTTTCTGCCGAAAGGCTAAATCAAGGCTGAGCCCGGGAAGGGCTCAGCGGCAGATCAGACCGTTTTTGGCGAGACAGCCTGGTTGACATAGGCCGTGCCCATGCCGCCGGTGGTGCGGGCGCGGCCACCCTTCTCAGCCCAGGTGCGGGTCCAGCGCAGTTGCATGACACGCATCATGATCAGCACCGCCACACCCAGCGCAGCAAAAGCCAGGAAGCCATAAAAGTAGGTGCCAAAATGCTGCTTGGACAAGCCCATGGCGTTGGGGATGAACCCGCCGCCCAAGGCACCCAGCTCACCGATCATGGAACCGGCCACGGCGGTGGTCACCGGCCAGCGAAGCGGCACCAACTGGAAGAGAGCGCCATTGCCTGCACCCAGCGAGGCGAAGCACAGCATGAACAGCAGCGTGGTCAAGACCAGGTTCTGACCCATCGTGCCGCACACCACCAAGGTGATGATGGCCATCACCATCACGCCCGTCAGCGTGGTGATGCCACCCCAGCGATCGGAGATATACCCCCCCAGCACCCGCGTGGCCGATCCCATCAGTGTGGCCAGCATGGTCAGCTGACCCGCCTCGATCTTGCTCACCTTGAACTGGTCGTAAAAATAGGTCGGCAGGAAGTTTGCCAGGCCGATGAAACCGCCAAATGTGATCACATAAATCAGGCTGAAGGCCCAACCATCCTTCTCGTACAGGCAGGCGGTGTGCTCACGGAAAGTCTGGTGTTCGCGATCTGGGGGCTCCTTGGCTGCGATGGCCATCACGATCATGGGCAGCACCATCGTGGCAGCCGCCAGGCCATAAACCGCCTGCCAGCCAAACTTCATGGCCAACGGAGGGGCAAACAACACCGCCAACACGGTGCCGCTGTTGCCAGCGCCCGCAATCCCCATCGCCAGGCCCTTGTACTTGGGCGGGAACCAGCCCGAACCCAGCGACAAAGCAATGCCGAAGCTGCCACCCGCAATGCCCAACAGCACGCCCATGGCCAAGACTTCATTGTGGGTGTCCACCAGGAAGAAGCCATACAACAGGGCCACGATGATCAGGGCCATCTCCACCATCGCGGCACTCTTGCGTCCGATGTACTGCGCCAGAATGCCCAGCGGAAAACGCATCAACGCCCCCGCCAGAATCGGCACGGAGATCATGAACCCCTTCTGAGCGGGGGTGAGGTTGAAGGTCTCACTGATGAACGGGGCCATGGCACCGTTCAACACCCAGATCGCGAACGTGAAATCGAAGTACAGGAATGACGCGAACAAGGTTGGCGCGTGCCCCGACTTCAGGAAGCTTTTGAAATTTGACATGAGAACCTCAGCGAGTGACGCAGCGCCCGGTCATGGCGCGTGCGCTTGGTTGGTCCCCATGCCTATGCGAGTTCCGTGCCAATGGCCTGTGCCTTGACTTGGTGCATCGCAGCAACGCTGCAAAGCCCCGCCAATCAAGCACAATCACGCCTGTGAAACAGGAGATTGCATGAGCATCAAGTCAGACCGCTGGATCCGCCGCATGGCCCAAGAGCACGGCATGATCGAGCCCTTCGAGCCAGGTCAGGTTCGTCAGTCGGCCGACGGCCAGAAAATCGTCAGCTACGGCACCAGCAGCTACGGCTACGACATCCGTTGCGCCCCCGAATTCAAGGTCTTCACCAACATTTACTCGACGGTGGTGGATCCCAAGAATTTCGACGAAAAAAGCTTCGTGGACATCCATGCCGATGTCTGCGTCATTCCGCCCAACAGCTTTGCGCTGGCACGCACGATGGAGTACTTCCGCATTCCTCGCAATGTGCTCACCATTTGCCTGGGCAAAAGCACCTACGCACGCTGCGGCATCATCGTCAACGTCACCCCGTTCGAGCCCGAATGGGAGGGCTACGTCACCCTTGAGTTCAGCAACACCACCCCGTTGCCCGCCAAAATCTACGCGGGTGAAGGTTGCGCCCAGGTGTTGTTTTTCGAGAGCGACGAGGTCTGCGAGACCAGTTATCGTGACCGAGGTGGCAAATACCAGGGGCAAACGGGCGTCACCTTGCCCAAGACATGACATGATGATGACATGGACGGCAGCGGAACAACCTCCGAACGAGGTTTTCCGCTGAAGCAGTTCAAGCCCAGACAAGAAAATCCGGAAGGACATCGCACGGGCAAGTGCACTCTCGGCCGAGCCTGCGTGCTCATGGGAGGGGTGAGTGCACAAAGAGGTTTTAAGTTGTACCCACTTTCGCTGAGCCACCCCCGATGCGCCGACCGCTCCAATCCCCCGCGTTGATCAACGCCTTCTACGACAGTCTGCGGCCTGAGCAGCGCGAAACCGCCATGGTCATGCAGCGTGCGATCCTGTCCGTGGCCCCGCACCTGCGCCCCGAAGTCAAGTGGGGCAATCTGTGCTTCATGAACGAGCACGACAACGTCATGGCCATTGCCTTGTTTCGCTTGAATGCTCACCTGCAGATCTTCAACGGTGTGGTGTTGGTTCCTGAATTTCCTGAACTCCAAGGCGTCGGCAAAGGCATGCGGCACATCAAGACACGCTACCGCCAGCCGGTCAACGAACAACTCGTGCGTGAACTGACCCTGGCCAGCCTGCAAGCATCAGCTGCCGCAGCCCACCGCGCCAGTCACCGGTGGGGTTAATGAGGCAGGGCGGGCACACCCTGCGCCAGCCTTGCTAGCATCAGCCCATGCACAGCCTCAATGCCGACCTTCATTGCCACTCCAACGTCTCTGATGGCACCCTGTCGCCAGAAGACTTGGCTCAGCGGGCGCACCGCAATGGTGTTGAACTCTGGTCCCTGACCGACCACGACGAAGTCCGTGGACAAGAGCGTGCCCGTGCAAGCGCCCACAGCCTGGGCATGAACTACCTGAGTGGCAGTGAAATTTCGGTCACCTTTGCCGGCGAGACCGTTCACATCGTTGGTCTGGGGTTTGACCCAACCCACGCTGAACTCACCCAAGGCCTCGTCGCCACACGCGGCGGACGAGAGCAACGTGCCCGCAACATGGCCGCTGACCTGGAACGTGCTGGCGTGCCTGGCGCGTTTGAAGGGGCGCTGAAATACGTCGGCAACCCAGACCTGATCTCACGCACCCATTTCGCACGCTACATGGTTGAGATCGGCATCTGCAAAGAGCTGTCCGATGTCTTCAAGCGTTACCTCACTGAAGGCAAACCTGGCTACGTCGCGCACCGCTGGGCCAGCCTGAGTGACGCTGTGCGCTGGATCACCCAGGCCGGGGGCGTGGCGGTCGTGGCCCACCCCGGCCGCTACGACTTCACCCCCAACGAAGAATTTGCGCTCTTCACCCAGTTCAAATCCCTGGGAGGACTGGGCGTGGAGGTGGTCACTGGCAGTCACACCGTGCCTGAATACCAGAAATATGCCGACCTCGCCTGCGAGTTTGACTTGCTCGCCTCCCGTGGGTCAGACTTCCACGCCCCCGGCGAAAGCGCCACCGACCTGGGCACCTTGCCCCCCTTGCCCAAGCGCGTCACACCCGTCTGGGAGGCACTGGCGCACCGCATCCAACGCCCTTGACCTGGGGGGAGGTGGCGGGGCGCTTGCCTCTCGCCAGCCGCGCTGTAAAGCGTTAGGCTCGCGGGTTATGGCTCAATACTTTGAAGTTCACCCCGTTCAGCCCCAACTGCGCCTGCTCAAACAGGCGGCCGACATCCTGGCCAAAGGGGGCGTTGCCGCCATCCCCACCGATTCGAGTTACGCCCTCGTGTGCCGCATCGACGACAAGACTGCAGTCGATGCGCTGCGTCGCGTCCGGGGCGTCGATGACCGCCACCTGCTGACCCTTTTGTGCCGCGATCTCTCTGAACTGGCCACCTATGCGCGGGTGGACAACCAGCAGTACCGACTGCTGAAACTTGGCACCCCTGGGCCTTTCACCTTCATTCTGGAGGCCACCAAGGAAGTGCCCCGTCGCGTCTCGCATCCTTCGCGCCGCACCATCGGCCTGCGCGTGCCCGAGCACCCCGTCTGCCAGGGTCTGCTCGAACAGATCGGCGAACCCCTGCTGGCCACCACCCTGATCCTGCCCGACCACGAGAACCCGCTCAACGACGCCCAAGACATCCGCGAAGCGCTCGACAAACGCATCCAGGCCATCGTGGACGCCGGTGCCTGCACCATGATGCCCACCACCGTCATCGACCTCAGCAAGGCCGGCGAACCCGAGTTGGTGCGTCAGGGGCGGGGCGACCTTTCCGTGCTCGGACTGGGCTGACGTGGTTCGGCCTGCAGCGCGCGGGTCAAGCGTTCAGGGTCGAAACCCAATTGCCAGTGCCCCTGCACGTTCAACAGCGGCACGCCCGGCGCGCCCTGCGCCTGAAACGTGGCCAGACACCCGGCATCCTGATCGACATTGCACTCCCGCCAAGGCACGCCATGCCCATCCAGCCACACCCTGGCTTTGGCGCAATATGGGCACGTGTTGGTGGTGTACATGGTGATCTGACCTGGTTGGGCGATCGACTTCACCACTGCGGCCTGACGCTCCTGACGCCACCACGACCAGGCTTGTGTGCCCCCCAGGACCAGCAACAAAACGACCGCGAGCCCCACCCACGAAGCGCGTGTCGTCGAGCCTGCAGGCGGATTCATTGCGGATCAGTGGGCACGGCAACCTTGGCCTTTTGACCCAGTTTGCTCTCCTGCCCGGCCAGCAACTTGCGGATATTCGCGTCATGGCGCCAGACCAACAGCGCGCTCATCACGAACACACCGACCGTCAGCGGACCGAAACCCCAACCCACGCCCTGCACGATGGGCGCGGCCACCGCAGCCGACAGCGAAGCCAGCGACGAATACCGGAACACCACCGCCATCACCACCCACACCAGCAGCACCACGCCACCCAGTGCGGCTGAGAAGCCCAGCAACACCCCGGCTGCCGTGGCCACACCCTTGCCACCCTCAAACTTGAAGAACACCGGCCACAGGTGACCAATGAAAGCACCCAGCCCCACCAGCATCACCACCATCTCGCCCAGGCCCATTTGAATGGCAAGCACCACAGGCACATAGCCCTTCAGTGCATCAAACAGCAAAGTCAGGATTGCCGCACCCTTGTTGCCCGAGCGCAGCACATTGGTCGCCCCCGGATTGCCCGACCCATAGGTGCGGGGGTCAGCCAGTTTGAACAAACGGCTCACGATCACCGCAAAAGACAGCGAACCGATGAGGTAGCCGACAAGCGCGCCCAGGACGCTCAACAAAACAGGATCAAGATGCGACAAATTCATGCTTCAAACACAAGGACAGTGACTGCCCTCCAGTGTAGTGGCAGCGACCATGCCTGCCCGCCGCCCCCGGATGCGTGGCGGGTTATTCCCATCCCGACAGATGCCAGTAGCCCAGGACAATCGCGGCGACATTGATCGCGCCAATCCAGTGAGCCCATCCACCCCATGATTTCATACGAGCAATCCAAAATCTGGCAACGACCCTGGGTGATGGCCTTGACTCTGGGCCTTGCCGTGCTTGCCGTGGTCGCATGGTGGCAAGGGGCTGATGGATCCAGCGAACCCAATGCCACAACGCAGCAAACCGCCTCGGCGGTGCGCGGCAGCGCCTCCCTGCCTGCTCCTGAAACCTTGCTCACCACCCCGGTGCCAGGCGATGGCACCCGTCCACCCGACTTCAGCGACGAAGAATGGGGTTTGCTCAACATCGCCGCACGCGAGTCTGAACAGCCGCAAGTCGAACTTGCCCGCATGGTCAGCTACCTGCGCTTCCAAAAGGGCTTTGCACAATGGCAAGCTCTGCAAAATTCACCCGATGTGGCCGCACGCCATCGCCTGGCCGAGCAACTGCTGGCCCAGTTGCCCGAGCGGATCAAGCACGGTGAGATGGGGGCCGGCGAGATCAACCTGATTCAGCAGGCCCTGCTGATGGATCTGGTACCCGATGAGGCGCAACGCCAGACCCGTCTCAAGCAGGCGCAGGCGGATCTGGTCCAGGCCGCACCCTCTGTGGACACCACACAACAGGCGCTCGAATCCACTCGGCGCAACGAATACAAACGACGTGAAGCGGCCATCGTCGCGGCCTACCAGTCGCGTCCTGAGGCGCAGCGCAACCCTGCGCAGCTTGAAGCCGCACTCGAAGAGGCCCGCCGAGCGGTGTACCAACCCACACCTTGACACAGGCGGCTGGCGAGGTCGATAGAATCCCCGCCAGATGATCGTCCTCTTTCCTTCACCGCTCTCTCGTTGGCCCCATGCGTCAGATACCGCTTGACCTGGGTCCGACCAGCATGCCGCAGCTTGATCAGTTCGTCCCTGGACGCAACATCGAAGCCCTCACCTGGTTGCGCCACTGGCCCGATGTGGACAGCCCTCGCTCGCCTGCCTACTTCTGGGGCGGGCAGGGTGCAGGCAAAACCCACTTGCTGCGCGCCATGATCGAACCCACCCTGGCACGCGGGTGGGGTGTCATCTGGCTCAACGCCCACACCTGTCAAATGTGGGATGCCGAAGCCACCACGCAGCCCACCCTTGCCCTCATTGACGAGTGCGAAGCCCTCGACCCCAGCCACCAGCACCTGGCCTTCAACCTGTTCATTGAATCGGCAAGCTCGCAGGCCTCGCTGCTGCCCGACTTGCCCCCCGATGCCTCACCTGACGCCACCGCGACCGGCCCGCTCTACATCATCGCCGCCGGAGCCATGCCGGCGGTGGACCTGCCCGTGCGCGACGACCTGCGCACCCGCCTGGGCTGGGGGCTGACCTTTGCCCTGTCAACGCTTGATGAAAACGGTTTGCGTGCAGCCTTGCTGGCCGAAGCCAGCCGACGTGGTGTAGCCCTGAGCGATGATCTCCTGTCCTACCTGCTCACCCGCCACAGCCGCGATCTGGCTTTCCTCATGAACCTGCTGGACCGTCTGGACCGCTACGCCCTGGCCGAGCACCGCGTGTTGACCGTTCCCTTGCTGAAACAAATGCTGGCCGCGGAGACCCCATGAACCTGTGCCTGTTCGACCTTGACCACACCCTGCTGCCGCTCGACTCCGACCACGAATTCGGCGAGTTCCTGATTCGTCAGGGCCTGGCCGATGGTGACGCCTACCGGCTGGCCAACGACGGCTTCTACCAACAATATTGCGAAGGCACCCTGGTCCTGGCCGACTACATCCGCTTCACCACCAGCGTATGGCGTCAGATGGACGAAGCCGCCCAGCAAGCCTTGCAACAGGCCTTCATGGCGCAAGTGATCTACCCGGCCATGCAGCCCCAGGCGCTTGAACTGGTCGAGCAGCACCGAGCCCAGGGCGATCTGCTCGCCATCGTCACCGCCACCAACGAGTTCGTCACCCGTCCGATCGCCGATGCCTTCAACGTCAGCGAACTGATCGCCGTGCGGCTGACACGCGACGATCAGGGGCGCGTCACCGGTGAAATCGATGGCGTGCCGTCCTTCCGTGAAGGCAAAATCACGCGTGTGGAACAATGGCTGTCCGGCCTGGGCCGGCAACTGAGCGATTTTGATCGCGTCAGCTTCTACAGTGACTCCCCCAACGACCTGCCCCTGCTGGAACGTGCCAACGATCCGGTGGCCACCAATCCCAGCCCTGCGCTGGAAGACGTGGCCCGCGAACGCGGCTGGCGCATCCTTAGACTGTTTGCATGATCAAGAGCTTCATAGACAAGATCCTTGGCAAAGGCCCGGCCAAAAAGCGCAGCCCCACGACGGGGGGACGTGCTGCCAACCCCCCCCGCATTCCGGTCGGCAAGCGTGTGGAGGTTCCGCAGAGCGAGCATGGCATCGACGCCAGCCTGGTGGACGACCGCGCGCGGCGCGTGGTGGAAACCCTGCAGCAAGCTGGGCACGAGGCCTACATCGTGGGCGGTGCCGTCCGCGACCTGATCCTGGGCCATCGCCCCAAAGACTTCGACGTCGCCACCAACGCCACCCCTGAACAGGTCAAGAGCCTGTTCCGTCGCGCCTTCATCATCGGCCGACGCTTCCGCATCGTGCACGTGGTTTACGGCCGTGGGCGTGAAAACGAAGTCATCGAAGTGTCCACCTTCCGTGCCTACCTCGACGCCACGGCGGCCGAACAGGTCACCGGCAACGAAAAGACCTCGCGCAAGGACCTCGCCGACAAGACCCACGTGGTCGATGCCAGCGGACGCGTCCTGCGTGACAACGTCTGGGGTCCGCAGGACCAGGACGCCGCACGCCGCGACTTCACCGTCAACGCCATGTACTACGACCCGCACACCGGCATCGTGGTGGACTACCACGGCGGCATCAAGGACGCCAAGAAGCGCGTCCTGCGCATGATCGGTGATCCGGAAACCCGCTACCGTGAAGACCCGGTGCGCATCGTCCGCGTGGTGCGATTTGCGGCCAAGCTGGGCTTCGAGATCGAACCCAAAACCCGCGAACCCCTGCGTGACATGGCCGAGCTGCTCAGCAACGTGCCGCAGTCGCGCCTGTTCGACGAAATGCTCAAGCTGCTGCAGACCGGGCACGCATCGGCGTCGTTGGAGCAACTGCGCAAACAAGGTCTCGACAAGGGTGTGTTCCCGATTCTCGACGCCGTGTTCGACGAAGTGCGTCGCCACCCTGGTCGCGACCAGTTCATGAAGCTGGCGCTGGACGACACCGACCGCCGCGTCGCGGAAGGCAAGTCCGTGGCCCCCAGCTTCTTGCTGGCCTGCCTGCTGTGGCACGACGTGCTGGAACACTGGAAGCGCAACCAGGCACAGGGCGAGCCGCCGTTCCCGGCGCTCCAATCTGCCACCGATGCCGTCTTCAATGCCCGCATCGGCGACATCTCCGGCCGTGGCAAGCTCGCCGCCGACATGCGCGAAATCTGGACCATGCAGCCACGTTTCGACCGTCGCGTGGGCAACGCCCCCCTGACGCTGGTCGAGCAGCCGCGTTTCCGCGCCGGCTTCGACTTCCTGCGTCTGCGCGCCCAGTCGGGTGAAGCCGATGTCGAGTTGGCGCGCTGGTGGGAGGCCTTCTCGCTGGGCGACCACGACGAGCGCAAGGACCTGATTGACGCTGCGCGCAAACAAGACACAGGCAAACGCCATCCCCGCGCGCCAGGGCCAAGCTTGCCCCCCGCGTCGGTCGCTGCGCCAACCGGCGCACGCACACCCGCTCACGGCGAAATCGCCTTGAGCGATGATGCAGCTCCCGCCAGAAAACGACGCCGTCGCCGTCGCAAGCCAACCGGGGAGGGCGGTGCGGCATCTGAGGGTGGGGCCGCCGAGTGACACCGTCAGATGCCCTGGCGGCCGTGCCGCGCTTTCGGGCCTGCATCGGCATGGGGGGCAACCTGGGCGATGTCCGCGCCCATCTGCGAGGTGCCCTGACAAGGCTGCAAGCCTTGCCTGGCACCGCTCTTGAAGCCATTTCGCCCCTGTACCAGACCCGACCTTTGGCATCGACCGGACCAGACTACCTCAACGCCGTGGCGGTGCTACAGACGGCTCTGGGCCCTCAGGAACTGCTGGGCGCGCTGCATGCCATCGAAGCCCAATGCGACCGCCAGCGCCCCTATCTGAACGCCCCCCGCACACTCGACCTGGATTTGCTGTGCCACGGCACTGCTGTGCGACACTCATCCACCCTGACCGTGCCACACCCCCGGTTGACGGGCCGGGCCTTCGTGCTTGAGCCGTTGATGGCGGTGTGGTCCACCCTGGCCGCAGACCCTTTTGCACCGCTGCCAGATGTGCCGTGCGCTGCCGACCGCGTCAGATTGGTGCAAGATCAAGGCGTTGTTCGACTCAGCGAAACGCTGTGAAGGCGTGTTCACGCGGGGTGCAGCACTGCAATTTGTCAAAAAACTGGAATACCCGGAGAATACAGAGTAGAATCTCGGGTTTTATTGGTGGGGCTTGTTGCATGTTTGCAAAGAAGTCCGCCCGTTGAGCGTATTGAGCAACGCTGTGCACACCGAGACAGGTCAGCCCGTATCCATCCGCGAATTCCGGACGTGGAAAACGGGATCGGGCCCAGACCCTGGTGGCAGCAAATGCAGGTCTTCACCGATCTTGTGTGGCGTACTGAATGAGCAAGGCTGGCGGCCATGTGCAGGCCCCGTGAATGCATTCATCCTGAAAGTGATTTTGTAATGACGACCATCCGTGTCAAAGAGAACGAACCGTTTGACGTTGCCCTGCGTCGCTTCAAGCGCACCATCGAAAAGCTGGGTTTGCTGACCGACCTGCGCGCCCGCGAGTTCTACGAGAAGCCCACAGCTGAGCGCAAGCGCAAGAAGGCTGCCGCCGTCAAGCGCCACTACAAGCGCGTGCGCAGCATGCAGCTGCCCAAGAAGCTGTACTGATCGCTTCTTTGTTTGCCTGATTTTCGCCTCCTGCGCTCAAGCAGCAGGCATGCAAGTCAAAGCCACAAGCCCGCGCGGGGACGCCCATGCGGGCTTTTGTATTTCTGACGCACCAGCCACCTCTTCACACTGGACCTCACCATGAGCCTCAAGCAACAGATCAACGACGACATGAAAACCGCCATGCGCGCCAAAGATGCCGATCGCCTTGGCACCATCCGCATGTTGATGGCCGCCATGAAGCAAAAGGAAGTGGATGAGCGCGTCGAGCTTGATGACGGCATGATCGTCGCCATCGTGGACAAGCTCATCAAGCAACGCAAGGATGCCGCGCAGCAGTACGAAGCAGGTGGGCGCGCTGATCTGGCTGACAAGGAAAAGAGCGAAATCGTGGTGCTCGAAGGCTATCTGCCTCAGCGCCTCAGTGCCGATGAGGTGGCCGCTGCCGTCAAGGCCATCGTGCTTGAACTCGGTGCTTCCGGTCCCGGTGACATGGGCAAGGTCATGGGTGCCGTCAAACAACGCCTCGCTGGACAAGCCGACATGGGTGTGGTGTCTGCCGCCGTGAAAGCCGCTTTGGCGGGCTGAACAAGGCAAAATGACTGGCTTCACAGAATGAAGGTCTGACCATGAGCAACTCCGTGCCTGTGCAAGCCATTGCCGAAGACGTTTACACCGCACCGCAACTCACACCCGAAGCCATGGCTTCAGCCGCCGAGGCGGGTTTCAAGGCTGTGTTGAACAATCGGCCTGATCACGAAGGCGGGCCGGATCAGCCGACGCACGCCGCCATCGAAGCAGCCGCCAAAGCAGCAGGGCTCGTGTACGCCTTTTTGCCAGTGCAGGGGGGTTACCAGTCGCCTGAAGAGATCGCGCAATGCGCGGCACTGCTCAAGACCTTGCCGCGCCCGCTGCTGATGTTCTGTCGCAGTGGCGCACGCTCAACCCGGCTGTACCAGCAGGCTGTGTCGCTCGACGACTGAAGGCGCTCAAGCAGGGTTCAGCAAGAGGGATCAGGCTCGGCGCGGGTCGCCAGGTAGGCGCACATGCCCAGCAGGGCCGCGCCGATACCCCAGCTTAAAGGCCTTGATCCGAGCGTGGCAGCCGTCACCAGCCCCGTCGCTGACAGGGCGGCAATCACCACGACCTTGACCCGACGCGAAACCTGCCGTTGGCCACGCCACAGGCGTTTACGCAAATCTGGGTCGCCCTTGTCGAACGCCCAGGCTCCAAGCAACAAAAAGAGCAGGGCAGGCCAGACTGACAGGAAAGCGCTCGCCAACCCGATCAGCACGCACACCCTGCCAACAGAACACCACGTGCGTTGCAGAGCGCGCTCACCCCAGTCAGACTGGGTGTCAAGCGAGGGCAGGGGCCGGATGCCATGACGACCATGAACCGGCAGACTGCGTAAAGGATGCTGAACCATGAACTTGCCCCCCGCATGGCTGTGAAGCTGAACCATTGTCAGGTCGTGACACGCAGATGAAAAGCCAAAAAACTCCAGACAGACCCTCATCTGCGTGAACTAGTGCGCTCAGTCGGCGCTGTTTCCGTCATTCAGGGCGTCCATCACGTCCATCAATGCCCGGCGATCTTCATTTTCTCGATCAAGACCGAACCCACCGTCTTGCTGCCATAGGTGTAGGCGTCAGCCCCCACGGCCACAATCTGCTGGAACATCTCGCCCAGATGCCCTGCAATCGTGATCTCGTGCACCGGGTAGGCGATCTTGCCGTTCTCCACCCAGTAGCCCGCTGCACCACGGGAGTAGTCGCCGGTCACGTAGTTCACGCCCTGACCCATCAACTCGGTCACAAACAGGCCCGTACCCAGCTTTTTGAGCATCGCCTTGAGATTGTCTTTGGGATCGGTCAGCTTGCTGCTCATGATCAGGTTCTGCGAGCCACCGGCGTGGCCGGTGGTGCGCATGCCCAGCTTGCGTGCCGAATAGCTCGACAGGAAGTAGCTCTGCACCACGCCGTTCTTGACCACCTTGCGCTTGTGGGTCAGCACGCCTTCGTCATCAAACGGCGCGCTTCCTTTGCCCTTGAGTTGGTACGGGTCTTCAAGGATGTCGATGTGCTTGGGGAAAACAGGCTTGCCCAGGCTGTCCACCAAAAAAGTAGCCTTGCGGTACAGCGCACCACCACTGACTGCCTGCACAAAACCGCCCAGCAACCCGGCTGCCAGCGTGTTTTCAAACAATACCGGTACCTCGCAGGTGGCAATCTTGCGGGACTTCAGGCGCGACAAAGCGCGCTCGGCGGCGTAGCGTCCCACGGCCTCGGGTTTGGCCATGTCGCGGGCATCGCGCTCCGACGTGTACCAGAAGTCGCGCTGCATGTCGTTGCCCCGCCCGGCAATCGGCGAGACCGACAGCGAGTGGCGCGAGCTGGCATAGCCACCGCGAAAACCACGGCTGTTGCCCGCCCAGAACTGCGACTGTTGCGCCGACACGCCAGCCCCCTCCGAGTTGGTGATGCGTGGGTCCACCGACAATGCGGCCTCTTCACAGCGGCGTGACAGCTCTGCGGCATCTGCTGCGTCAATGGCCCAGGGGTGAAACAGGTCCAGATCACGTTTGGCCTGGCGCGGCGTGGCCAGGTCTTCTGCATCGGGCAGGCCAGCGGCGGGATCTTCGGCGGTGTAGCGGGCAATGTCGTAGGCCGCACGCACGGTCTGATCGAGCGCCTGCGGCGAAAAATCAGACGTGCTGGCGTTGCCGCGTCGTTGTCCCACATAGACCGTGACACCCACGGTCTTGTCGCGATTGCGCTCAACGTTTTCGAGCTTGCCTTTGCGAACAGACACCGACAGGCCCACGCCTTCAGACACTTCTGCAGCCGCGTCGGTGGCACCCAGTTTCCTGGCCATGCCCAGCGTATCTTCAATCAGTTGCTGAAATTGCTCGCGGCTGTAGGCGAAGCCATTGGAATTTTCGGGAGACTTGCTGGATTTGACGGCCATGTTGTGGTTTGTGAATGAGTGCACCCGTATCATAGCGAGGACATGAATTCGAAACATTCCCCCCCCCACGACGGGTTCGATCCCGAGGACGACCTGGACGAGCGTCCACCCAGCCGCAGCATGCTCAAGCGTGCCAGCCTGGCCTTGCAGGAGCTGGGTCAGCAACTGCTGGACATGCCTGCGAGCCGACTGGCAGAAATCGACATGCCCGAGCGCCTGCGCGACGCGCTGGACGGATACAAGACGACGCGCTCGTTCGAGGGCAAACGCCGCCAGATCCAGTTCATTGGCAAGGTGATGCGCACCATCGATGCCGAGCCTTTGCGCGAAGCCGTGGCGCAGTACCAGTTGGGGCATGCCCACAACGCGCTGGCCTTGCACCAGGCCGAACGCTGGCGCGCCGAGCTGATCGCCGATGACAAGGATGCCGTCACCCGCTGGGTGGCCGACTTCCCCGACACCGACGTGCAACAACTGCGCACCCTGATCCGCAATGCGCGCAAGGATGCGGCGCTCGAGCCCGAAAAGCGCAGTGGCCGGGCCTACCGTGAACTGTTCCAGTTCATCAAACGCACCATGGAATCACAAGATGACGACGCCTCCCTGACCGGGGATGCCGGAGACGCGACATGAGCGAGACCACCGTTGCCAGCCTGGATGCCGTCCGCATCGGTGTGGTCTCCATCAGCGACCGCGCCAGCAGTGGCGTGTACGAAGACAAAGGTTTGCCTGCCTTGCAAGATTGGCTGGGTCGGGCGGTCTGCAACCCGATTGAATGGGTGCCACGCCTGATTGCCGACGAACGCGCCGTGATTGCCGACACCCTGCGCGATCTGGTGGACAACGCCGGCTGCCATCTGGTGCTGACCACCGGTGGCACTGGCCCCTCGCCGCGCGATGTGACGCCCGAAGCCACGCTGGACGTGGCCGACAAGGAAATGCCGGGCTTTGGTGAACAGATGCGCCAGATCAGCCTGCGCTTTGTGCCCACTGCCATCTTGTCGCGTCAGACGGCCGTGATCCGCAAGCAGGCTTTGATTCTGAACCTGCCGGGGCAGCCCAAGTCGATTGCGGAAACGCTCGAAGGTCTCAGAGATGCCGAGGGCAAATCGCTGGTGCCCGGCATCTTTTCCGCCGTACCGTATTGCGTGGACCTCATCGGTGGTCCTTACATCGAAAGCCGGCCTGAGGTGTGCGCGGCGTTTCGTCCCAAGTCGGCGGTGCGTCCCTCGGGTCATGCATCTGGCAAATGAGTGCAGATTCAGACAATTCATTTGATTCATTCGGGGTGAATTTCTACACTCCTTGATCCAAAGAGGAGACCCCCGCCCATGAGCGACGTCCAGAACGACACACTGATTGACCATGCCGGCCAGGTGCGCGCCGGTGAAGAGGTTGACCTGGTCAAGGTCACCGCCTACCTGCAAAGCCTGGGGATGAGCCTGCAGGGCGAGCCCGAACTGCAGCAGTTTCCGGGTGGCGCGTCCAACCTGACTTACCTGGTTCGCTACGCCAACCAGGATCTCATTTTGCGTCGCCCACCGTTCGGGCACATCGCCAAGTCGGCCCATGACGTGGTGCGTGAGGCCGAGATCATGCGGCAACTCAAACCCGTGTACCCCAAGGTACCCGAGATCTTTGCCATCTGTGAAGACATCGCTGTCATCGGTGCACCGTTCTACGTGATGGAGCGTCTGGTGGGCGTCATTCCCCGCCAGAACCTGCAGCCCGAATTGGGTCTTGACGAAGCCAAAACGCGCCAGCTGTGCCTGAACGTGCTCGACACCCTGATCGACCTGCACAAGCTTGACCCGAAAGCGGCAGGCCTGGACCAGTTGGGCAAGGGCGAAGGTTATGTGGCCCGGCAGGTTGAAGGCTGGACCAAGCGCTACCGTGCTGCCCGCACCGACGATGTGGGCGACTTCGAAACGGTCATGCAATGGTTGAATGACAAGCAACCCAGGCAGGAAGTTGCGATCAGCCTGATCCACAACGACTTCCGTTTCGACAATGTGGTGCTGGACGTGAACGACCCGCTCAAGGTGATCGGCGTGCTCGACTGGGAAATGGCCACCTTGGGCGATCCACTCATGGACCTGGGCAGCTCGCTGGCCTACTGGGTTCAGGCTGACGATGACCCGTTCATGAAGGGTTCACGCCGTCAGCCCACCAACGCACCGGGCATGCTGACGCGTGATGAAGTGGTGCGCTACTACGGCGAAAAAACCGGCTTCAGCGTGGCGAACTTCGACTTCTACACCGTCTATGGCTTGTTCCGTCTTGCCGGCATTGCCCAGCAAATCTACAAACGCTTCAAAGAAGGCAATGCACGCAACCCGGTGTTTGCCACCTTCGGGCCGTTTGTGAGCTACCTGGAGCAGCGCTGCCTGGGCATCATCGCCAAATCTTCGCTGTGAGCGTCCAGGGCACAGCCTGATGGCCTCAGACGAGCTTGTTGAGCTCGTCTGCGTCAAAACGCTCGGTTGTTTGCGCATCGTCGGGCATGCAATCACGTCCCGCCTGAGTCTGGGCGCAGTCGGCCAGTTTTTCAATGGCGCACCACAGTTGCGTGATCTGGTGTTCATGCCCGGCCGCATGGTCGATCAGGCCGCGCAAGGCCTGCGACAAAGGATCGTCACCCACGGTCACCCCGTAGGCCGAGAAACCCATGCGGGCTGCAACTGCTTCGCGCTCGGCCTGTTTTTCATCCACCTCGGTTTGTTTGACGATGATGCGTGCGGGATTGCCCACGGCCGTCGCACCCGGCGGGACTTCTTTCGTCACCACGGCATTTGATCCCACACGTGCGCCATCGCCCACCGTGAAGCCACCCAGCACCTGCGCATTGGCCCCCACGATCACGCCTTTGCCCAAGGTTGGGTGTCGCTTGGCTCCCTTGCTCAAGGACGTGCCACCCAGGGTCACGCCCTGATAGATGGTGCAATCGTCGCCCACGACCGCGGTTTCACCCACAACCACACCCATGCCGTGGTCGATGAACACGCGCCGCCCGATCTGGGCCCCAGGGTGAATCTCGATGCCCGTGAAAAAGCGGGACCACTGCGAGATCCAGCGACCCAGCCATTTCAAACCATGCGTCCAGCACCAGTGCGCGCCACGGTGCATGGTGAGGGCGTGCAAGCCAGGGTAGCAAGTCAGCACCTCCCAGGCGGTGCGTGCCGCAGGATCACGTTCCAGGATGCAGGCGACGTTTTCTCGCAATCTGGCAAAGAGCATGGGATGGTTTGTTTGTTATTCGTATCAGGTCTGCCAGTGTAGCGGGGCAGCGAAAACCTGCCCGGCATCGAGGCGTCACTGGCAACGCTCGAGAATGGCCTTGGCAATGCCGCGCAGCACGTGGATCTCTTCCTGCCGCAGTTCGGCCCGGTTGAGCAACTGATTCAGTCTTGGCATCAGCTTTTTAGGTGCCTTGGGGTCCAGAAAATCCAGCGCCACCAGCGCCTGCTCCCAGTGATGCAACGCCCCTTGCACCGCTTGACCGTCGGCCAGATCAGGGGAGGGCGTGCGGGCTTGCACTGGAAAACCGCCCAACGCCTGACGCCACTCGTAAGCGAGCAACTGCACAGCCTGTGACAGGTTCAGCGAACCATAGTCCGGGTTGGTGGGGATGCTCAACACCGCTTGGCAGCGGTACACATCTTCATTGGCCATGCCATAGCGTTCGCTGCCAAACACAAACCCGACACGCTGCGTGGGCTCCTGCCTGGCCAATGCCGCCAGCCCCTCGCGCGGGGTGAGGGTGGGGGGACCAAAATCACGCGGAGTCATGGCGGTGCCAATGGCATAGGTGACCCCCTCCAGCGCTTCGGCCAGGGTGTCCACGATGCGGGCACGCACCAGAATGTCGGCAGCACCGCTGGCCAGGGCGACGGTTTCTTCCTGAATCAGCACGTCAGCGAAGCGAGGGCGCACCAGCACCAGGTCCGAGAACCCCATCACCTTCATGGCACGCGCGGTCGAGCCCACATTGCCCGGATGACTGGTGCCGATCAGGATGAAGCGAGTCGGATCGCTGCCGGCGTGCCCAGCGGGTGTGTGGGTGGATTCGGTCATGTCGCAGAGGGGAGTCCGTGAAAAAGGGGATGCAAAAAAAGCGGGGTTTGGATAGAATTATCGTTTCCCCTCGCTCTTTGATCACCGTTGCGCCCCATCCCGTTCGCGAACAGCTCGGCTGTGCGCGGTGGTCATTCGTTTACCCGGTCCGGTTTGTCGGCCCGGTTTTCAAGGTCACACCATGTCTCAAGCACTGCACCCCATGCTCAACATCGCCATCAAAGCTGCCCGCGCAGCCGGGGCGATCATCAACCGGGCATCGCTTGATGTCGAGCGCCTGACTGTGGTGTCCAAGTCGCACAACGATTTTGTGACCGAGGTGGACAAGGCTGCAGAAGACGTGATCATCGCCACCGTGCTGGAGGCCTATCCAGGCCACGGCATCCTGGCCGAAGAATCGGGGCGCACCCACGGGGCCAAGGACAGCGATTTCGTCTGGATCATCGATCCGCTCGACGGCACCACCAACTTCATCCACGGTCTGCCCGTTTACGCGGTCTCCATCGCCTTGGCTTTCCGTGGTCAGGTGCAGCAGGCGGTGGTGTACGACCCCAGCCGCAACGATCTGTTCTACGCATCGCGTGGCAAGGGTGCTTACCTGAACGACCGTCGTCTGCGCGTGTCCAAGCGCACCCGCATGCTTGAAGCCCTTATCGGCACGGGTTTTCCTTTCCGCAAGGGCGATAACTTCCAGCGCTACCTGAAGATGTTCGAAGACATCATGGTGCAGTGTGCGGGCGTGCGCCGTCCGGGGGCTGCCTCGCTTGACCTCTGCTATGTGGCCGCCGGCTTTTACGATGGCTTTTTTGAAACCGGCCTGAGCCCTTGGGATATCGCTGCCGGATCGCTCATCATCACCGAAGCGGGTGGCCTGGTGGGCAACTTCACCGGCGAGCCCGACTTCCTGTATCAACGCGAAATCGTGGCAGGCACACCCCGCATCTACGGCCAGTTGGTGAAGACCTTGGCAAAGTACAGCCGTGTGATCACCGACGAAGAAACCCTGCTTGAGGGCGCTGGCGAAGAAAGCGAAAGCGATGCCGAGAGCGATGCCGAAGACGACGCCCTGATCGCCTCGCTGCAGGAAGTCGAAGACGCCGCGCAAGCTGCCAAAGTGGCGGCTGCCAATGGCGAAGACCAGCCCAAGCGCACTCGCATCACCGCCGCTGCCAAGGCTGCTGAAAACCGCGCCAACAAGGACGCGCCGTTCTGATCTCTTTTCGTCCCCGCCATGGACTTCAGTGCACACACGCCCATGATGCAGCAGTATCTGCGCATCAAGGCTGAATACCCGGACACCCTGGTGCTTTATCGCATGGGGGACTTTTACGAGCTGTTCTACGACGATGCCCGCAAGGTCAACCGCCTGATCGACATCACGCTGACCGTGCGCGGCCAGTCGGCCGGCGAGCCGATCGTGATGGCGGGCGTGCCCTTCCATGCGCTTGACACCTACCTGTCCAAGCTGATCAAGCTGGGCGAATCGGTGGCCATTGCCGAACAGGTGGGCGAGGTGGGTGCGACCAAGGGTCCGGTCGAGCGCAAGGTGGTGCGCGTGGTCACGCCGGGTACGCTCACAGATGCGGAGTTGCTCAACGAGCGCGCCGACGCGCTGCTGCTGGCCGTGGTGATGAGCAAGCGCGGCCGCCATGCCGAACACGCCGTGCCCTGCGGTCTGGCCTGGCTCGGCCTGTCCAGCGGCAAGCTGGGCGCCACCGAGTGCACAGAGCGTGAACTGGCCAGCTGGCTGGCGCGCCTGCAGCCGGCAGAAATCCTGTTCGACCGCGAACGCGTACCTGCCACGCTGCAGCCGTTGTTGACCCAGAGCACGCGTAGCGTCGCCATGACCAGCCGGCCGACCTGGCAGTTTGACAGCGGCCTGGGCCTGCGCAAGCTGTGCGAGCAGTTGCAGGTCGGCACCTTACAAGGCTATGGCGCGCAAGACCTGACCCTGGCACATTCGGCCGCCGCCGCTTTGCTGAGCTACGCCGAGCACACGCAGGGCAGGGCGCTGTCGCACGTCAGCTCGCTGGAGGTGCCGCGCAGCTCCGAGTTGCTGGACCTGCCGCCCGCCACCCTGCGCAATCTGGAGCTGACCCAGACGCTGCGAGGCGAAGATGCGCCCACCTTGTTGTCGCTGCTGGACACCTGCCGCACCGGCATGGGCAGCCGCGCGCTGCGCCAATGGCTGACCCAGCCCCAGCGCGACCGGGCCACCGCCACCGCGCGCCACGACGCCATCGCCTGCCTGCTGGC
>JAGOKC010000035.1 GCA_017994835.1 Aquabacterium sp.
CAGGCCGCCAGCGAGATGCTGGACTGGCATGGCTCGGGCATGGGCGTGATGGAGATGAGTCACCGTGGCAAGGAGTTCACGGCCATCGCCCATCAGGCCGAAGCCGACCTGCGCGAGATCCTGTCGGTGCCCGCCACCCACAAGATCCTGTTCATGCAAGGGGGTGCCATTGCTGAAAACGCGATCGTGCCGATGAACCTGTCGCGTGGCGGTCGTGCCGATTACGTCATCACAGGCTCCTGGTCGCAAAAATCAGCCAAAGAGGCACACAAGTACTGCGAAGTGCACATTGCCGCCAGCAACGTCGCCGACCACCACACCACCCTGCCTGACTATGGCCGCTGGCAGATCAGCGACAACGCCGCCTATGTGCATGTGTGCAGCAACGAGACCATTCACGGCGTCGAGATGCACGAGTTGCCCGACCTGGCAGCGCTGGGCACCCAGGCACCGCTGGTGATCGACTGCTCGTCGCACATCATCTCGCGCCCCATCGACTGGTCGCGCGTGGGCGTGGCCTACGCCGGTGCCCAGAAGAACATCGGCCCTGCCGGCCTGACCCTGGTCATCGTGCGCGAAGACCTGCTGGGCCATGCCCTACCGATCACGCCTTCGGCTTTCGACTACCAGATCGTGGCCGACAACGGCTCGATGTACAACACACCTGCCACTTACTCCTGGTATCTGGCTGGTCTGGTGTTCCAGTGGATCAAGCGTCAGCGTGAGGGCGACCTCACGGGCCTGGCGGCCATCGAGGCGCGCAATGTGGCCAAGGCCAAGTTGTTTTACGATTACGTTGATGCCTCGGGCTTCTACATCAACAAGGTGGCAGGCAACTGTCGCTCGCGCATGAACATCCCTTTTTTCCTGCCGTCTGATGCCCTGAACGACGCTTTCCTGAGCGGTGCCCAGGGGGCCGGTTTGCTGCAGTTGAAGGGCCACAAAAGCGTAGGCGGCATGCGCGCGTCCATTTACAACGCCATGCCGCTGGCGGGCGTGGCCGCGCTGGTCGATTACATGAAGACCTTTGCCGCACGTCATGGTTGATCACGCGCATTTCCAACCCGATGACCGTCCCGTGGACGCTCAGCTCGCCGATCTGCGCGTGCGCATCGACGCCGTGGATCAGCAGTTGCTGAGCCTGATCAACCAGCGCGCTCGCCTGGCCCAGGCCGTGGGCGAGGTCAAGAAGATCGACAGATCGCCCGTATTCCGACCCGACCGCGAGGCGCAGGTGATTGACCGCGTCAAGGCAACCAACCCCGGCCCCGTGCGCGCCGAAAGCGTGGCCCCGATCTGGCGCGAAATCATGTCGGCCTGCCGTTCCCTGGAAGCGCGTCTGCGCGTGGCCTTTCTCGGCCCCGTCGGCACCTTCACCGAGCAGGCAGCGCTGAACTATTTTGGCTCGTCCATCGAGCCAGTGTTGTGTGCCAATTTCGACGAGGTGTTCCGCGCCACCGATGCAGGTTCAGCCGATTTTGGCGTGGTCGCCATCGAGAACTCGACCGAAGGTGTGGTCGCCCGCTCTCTTGACCTGCTGCGGCAATCCTCCCTGGTCGTGATTGGTGAAACCTCCCTGATGGTGACCCACAACCTGCTGCGCCAGCAACCTTCGCGTGAAGGCATCAAGATCGTGGCGGCACACCCTCAGGCACTCGGACAGTGTCAGGGCTGGCTCGGTCAGCACCTGCCGCATGTCGAACGTCGCGCCGTCTCCAGCAATGCCGAAGGCGCGCGTCTGGCCAGTGAGGATGCGTCGGTTGCAGCCCTGGCCAGCGAGCGGGCCGCATCGCAGTACGGCTTGCATGTGGTGCAATCGGCCGTGCAAGATGAGCCCAACAACCGCACCCGTTTTGTGGTGGTCACCCGCGCAGACCGGCATACACCCAGCATGCCGACCGGCCACGATTGCACCAGTCTGGTGGTGTCGGTGGACAACCGACCCGGTGCCATGCATGACATGCTGGTGCCGCTCAAGCGGCATGGTGTGTCGATGACGCGCTTCGAATCTCGTCCGGCACGCTCCGGTCAATGGGATTATCTGTTTTACATCGACCTGGCCGGCCATCCGGCACAGGACAATGTGGCTGCAGCCCTGCAGGAGCTGCGCGCCCAATGTTCATTCTTCAAGGTGCTCGGCAGCTACCCGCTGGACGTGCACTGAATTGCGAGGATCTTGCAGCATGTTCAACCAACTTGGCCTCATCGGCTGCGGCCTCATGGGGGGCTCCTTCGCCCTGGCCCTGAAAAAAGCCGGCCTGGTCAAGCGGGTCGTCGGCTACAGCAAATCGCCCTCGACGGTCGAGAAGGCGCGCCGACTGGGCGTGATCGACGTGGCCGCCGAATCAGCGCTGTTGGCCGTATCCGGCTCCGACATTGTGCTGATTGCCGTGCCCGTGGCTGCCAGCGAGGGCACGTTCAAGTCCATCCGCCATCTGGTCAACCCCGGTGTGCTGTTCATGGATGTGGGCTCGACCAAACGGGATGTGGTGGATGCAGCACGGCGCGTTCTGAAGGAACGTGTGCCCTCGTTCGTACCAGCCCACCCCATTGCTGGACGGGAAGTGGCGGGCATCGAGCATGCCGACCCAACGCTCTACCAAGGACGCAAGGTCATCCTGACCCCCTTGCAGCAAACCGATCCGGTGCTGGTGCAAAAAGCCACCGACGTGTGGGCAGCCGTGGGTTGTCAGGTGCTCAAAATGAGTCCGGAACATCACGATGCGGCATTTGCCGCTGTCAGCCATCTGCCGCACCTGCTGGCCTTTGCCTACATGAACGCGATGGCCGAGCAGCCCGCCGGTCAGGAGTACCTGTCGCTGGCCGGTCCTGGATTCCGCGATTTCAGCCGCATCGCCGCGAGCGATGCCACCATCTGGCGCGACATTCTGCTGTCCAACCGAGAAGAAATCCTCAAGCAGTCCGAGACCTTCCGGCGTGCGCTCGAAGATCTGGAGCGGCAGATGCGCGACTGGAATGGTCCCACGCTGGAAGGCCTGATCGACACTGCATCGACTTCGCGCAGTCAGTGGCAACTGAGTCCCAAATCCACGTTCTCTCGCCTCTGAGGCCCGTTCCGCATGACGCGGAACACATGAGTGCCTTTTCGCCTCCGCTTCGCATGTACACCACCGCTTTTCTAGATCTTCCTCCGCTGCTGTCTGCTGGCGGTACCGTGCGCCTGCCAGGGTCCAAGAGCATCTCCAACCGGGTGCTGTTGCTGGCTGGTTTGAGCGAAGGCACGACCGTGGTCCACGACCTGCTGGCCTCGGACGACACCCATGTGATGCTCGAAGCCTTGCGCACGCTGGGCTGCGATCTGCAGCAAGACGGCGACACGGTGCACATCACCGGTCTGGGTGGCCGGCTGGCTGTGAAGGAAGCTGATTTGTTCCTGGGCAATGCCGGCACGGCGATGCGCCCACTGACCGCCGCCCTGGCCCTGCTGTCGGCCACACAAGGTGGCGTGTTCACGCTGTCGGGTGTGCCACGCATGCACGAACGCCCCATAGGCGATCTGGTCGATGCCCTGCGCCCGCTGGGTTGCGCCATCGAATGCACCGGCACCGAAGGCTACCCGCCGCTGCGCCTGGCCGGTGGGCAGCTTGAGTTGTCGGCCCCCATCAAGGTGCGCGGCGACGTGTCCAGCCAGTTCCTCACGGCCTTGCTGCTGGCCCTGCCGCTGGTGTCGCAGCAGCAGGCGCTGACCATCGAGGTGGTCGGTGAGCTGATTTCCAAGCCCTACATCGAGATCACGCTGAACCTGCTGGCCCGCTTTGGCATCCAGGTCGAGCGCCAAGGCTGGGAGCGTTTTGTCATCCCGCAGGGCAGCCACTACCAGTCGCCCGGCGAGATCCACGTCGAGGCCGATGCCTCGTCAGCGTCCTACTTCATCGCCGCCGGGGCCATCGCCGGCATCGACACGCCGGTGCGCGTCGAGGGCGTGGGTGCCGCCTCCATCCAGGGCGACATTCGCTTCGTCGAGGCCGCGCAAGCCATGGGCGCCCAGGTCACGTCCGGCCCGAACTGGCTGGAGATCCGTCGCGGCACTTGGCCACTGGCGGCCGTGGACATGGACTGCAACCACATTCCGGATGCGGCCATGACCCTGGCCGTGATGGCACTGTACGCCCAGGGCACGACCCGCCTGCGCAACATCGCGAGCTGGCGCGTGAAAGAAACCGACCGCATCGCTGCCATGGCCTGTGAGCTGCGCAAGCTGGGGGCCACCGTGGTCGAGGGTGAAGACTTCATCGAAGTGACCCCGCCTACCCAAGGTGCCTGGCAGCACGGCAGCATCCACACCTACGACGACCACCGCATGGCCATGTGTTTCTCGTTGGCCGCCTTCAACCCGCTGGCCCCCACGGCCCTGGCGGGCAAGCCCATTTCGGTGCGCATCGACGATCCGCGCTGCGTGGGCAAGACCTTCCCCGACTACTTCGAGTCAATGTTCCAGGTCGCCCAGACCAATCCGGACCTGATCCCCGTGATCACGGTCGATGGGCCCACGGCCTCGGGCAAGGGCACGCTGGCCAGCGCGCTGGCGCACCGCCTGGGCTACCAGTTCCTGGACTCGGGTTCTCTCTACCGCATCACCGCTTTGCTGGCACTCGAACAACAGCTGGATCTGGACGATGCCGTGGCGCTGGAAGCCCTGGCCCGTCAGGTGGGCAAAGACATCAGCCTGCGTTTTGACGGCATGCACATCTGGGTCGAAGGCCGCGATGTCAGCGATGACCTGCGCCGTGAGGATGTCGGCCAGACAGCCTCGCGCATCTCTGTCGTACCGGGTTTGCGTCGCGCTCTGGTCGAATTACAAAAGGCTTTCCGGGGGCTGCCTGGGCTCGTGGCAGATGGCCGCGACATGGGCACGGTGATCTTTCCGGATGCGGCCCTGAAGGTATTTCTGACCGCCACGGCGGCCGAACGCGCCGAGCGTCGGCACAAGCAGTTGATTCAAAAAGGAATTTCTGCTAATCTTGATGAGATTTGCGCAGATTTGGAGGCGCGCGACTTGCGGGATCGAACCCGCGCTGTGTCGCCTCTGGTGCCTGCTGCGGATGCCCGCAAACTCGACAACTCCGCCCTCACCATTGAAGAATCAATGGACACGGTGCTGGGTTGGTGGGTCGAGGGCTGGCCTCACGTGATCGCCGGACATTGAGTTCGCGGCGCGTGGCAGGCCGATACAAGGCTGTGACAGTCGGCCCTGACCGCCAGGCCAGGGCATGAGCAATCTGGGTCAACACCTCGTTGTCCTGACTGGCATGTTCTTCAACCCAACCCGTTCTGGTCGTTCCTGTCGATTCCAGAGCGTTACCGCTGGTTCACGCCAGCACAGGAAATTCAATGTCTGAATCTTTTGCCGCCCTATTTGAAGAGTCGTTGCAACGTGCCAACATGCGCACCGGCGAAGTCATCACTGCTGAAGTGGTCGCCGTGGAACACAACTTCGTCGTGGTCAACGCCGGCCTGAAGTCCGAAGCGTATGTGCCCATCGACGAGTTCCGCAACGACACGGGCGAGATCGAAGTCCAAGTGGGTGACTTCGTTTCCGTGGCGGTTGACGCCATCGAAAACGGCTACGGCGACACCATCCTGTCGCGCGACAAGGCCAAGCGTCTGGCTTCGTGGCTGTCCCTGGAAACCGCTCTGGAGTCCGGCGACTTCGTGACCGGCACCGTCAATGGCAAGGTCAAGGGCGGCCTGACCGTTCTGGTCAACGGCATCCGTGCCTTCCTGCCAGGTTCTTTGCTCGATACGCGCCCTGTCAAGGACATGTCGCCGTTCGAAGGCAAGACCATGGAATTCAAGGTCATCAAGCTCGATCGCAAGCGCAACAACGTGGTGCTGTCGCGTCGTGCCGTGGTCGAAGCCTCGATGGGCGAAGAGCGCGCCAAGCTGATGGAAACGCTGCGCGAAGGCGCGATCGTCAACGGCGTGGTCAAGAACATCACCGAATACGGTGCGTTCGTGGACCTCGGCGGCATCGACGGCCTGCTGCACATCACCGACATGGCATGGCGCCGTGTCCGTCACCCGTCCGAAGTGGTGACCGTGGGTCAAGAGCTGACCGCCAAGGTCCTGAAGTTCGACGCAGAAAAGAACCGCGTCTCGCTGGGCCTGAAGCAAATGGGCGACGATCCTTGGGTTGGCGTGTCGCGTCGTTACCCTGCCTCCACCCGTCTGTTCGGCAAGGTCACCAACATTGCTGACTACGGTGCTTTCGTTGAGATCGAACCCGGCATCGAAGGCCTGGTGCACGTCTCCGAAATGGACTGGACCAACAAGAACATCGCTCCCAACAAGATCGTCAACCTGGGCGACGAAGTGGAAGTCATGGTCCTGGAAATCGACGAAGACAAGCGTCGCATCTCCCTGGGCATGAAGCAGTGCAAGCCGAACCCATGGGACGACTTCGCTCAGAGCTTCAACCGCGGTGACCGCGTCAAGGGCCCTGTCAAGTCGATCACCGACTTCGGCGTGTTCGTGGGTTTGGCCGCCGGCATCGACGGTCTGGTTCACCTGTCCGACCTGTCCTGGAACGAGCCTGGCGAAGCCGCCGTGCGCAACTACAAGAAGGGCCAGGAAGTCGAAGCGATCGTTCTGGCCATCGACGTCGAGCGCGAGCGCATCTCCCTGGGCATCAAGCAGCTGGACAGCGATCCGTTCACCAACTTCACGACCCTGAACGACCGCGGCGCCACCGTCGCTGGCACCGTCAAGACCGTGGATGCCAAGGGTGCCGAGATCAACCTGGGTGACGACATCCTGGGTTACCTGCGCGCTTCCGAAATCAGCCGTGACCGCGTCGAAGACGCACGCAACGTGCTGAAGGAAGGTGAAGAGATCACCGCCGTGATCATCAACATCGACCGCAAGACCCGCAACATCCAGCTGTCGATCAAGGCGAAGGACAGCGTTGAAGAGCAACAAGCTCTGCAGCGTCTGAGCAGCGAGACCAGCAAAGAAGGTGCCGGCACCACCAGCCTGGGTGCACTCCTGAAGGCCAAGCTCGACCAGAACAACGGTTGATCCGTCTTCTGCGCACCACATCCCTGCCGGTTTCGGCCGGTGGGGGTTGTGATGAGCATGGTACAAAGCCCCAGGTCCTGGGTTTCCGGGTCCGTGGGGCTTTTTGCTGATGCTGATCACAACCTCCCATTCTTCGCCTACCTGACATGACCCGTTCTGACCTCGTGGCCCGACTGGCCGAACGCTTTGGCCAGCTCACCCAGCGCGATGCCGAATTCGCCGTCAAGACCATTCTGGACGCAATGTCGGAAGCCTTGGCCAAAGGTCACCGCATCGAGATCCGGGGGTTCGGCAGTTTCTCCATCAGCCGTCGTCCACCTCGCATGGGGCGCAATCCACGTTCTGGCGAACAGGTGCTGATCCCCGAAAAGCTGGTGCCGCACTTCAAACCAGGCAAGGCGCTGCGTGAAGGGGTGGACAAGGCAAACACCACCGCTGTTGAGCCGTCTTCGGCAGCGGCCCTTGACTCTTCACACGGCTGACACCCATGCGTACCTTGAACTGGTTGTGGCGCGGCTTTTTGTTCTTCGTCCTGTTCGCCTTTGCGCTGAACAACCAACACACGGTCGAGCTGAAGTGGTTCCTGGGCTACCAGTGGCAGGCACCCATGGTGTTCATCGTCCTGACGGTGTTCGCTCTGGGCTGCGTCACGGGCGTGTTGGCCATGGTGCCCAGTTGGTGGCGACATCGCCGCGAAGCGCGCAACCGGGCGTTGCTGATGCCGGCTCCCGACACCAGCGATGTCGGCCAGACACAGATACCCAGGGAGGGTCAGGGCACCACGGCAGCGCACACGCTGCCGCCCGAACTCCCCTTTCCTCCAGACATGCCTGCGCCGCGCAAGCCAGGCAAGTAAGCCTTCTTGCTTTTGCCCATGGAATTCGATCTGTACTGGCTGTTGGTGGCCACCCCGGTGGTGTTTTTGCTGGGTTGGATGGCCTCGCGTGTGGACTTGCGTCAACTCAAGCGTGAAGACCAGGCCTCACCGCAGGCTTATTTCAAGGGCTTGAACCTGCTACTCAATGAACAGCAGGACAAGGCGATTGACGCGTTCATCGAGGCGGTTCAGCACGACCCGGACACCACCGACCTGCACTTTGCGCTGGGCAATCTGTTCCGCCGCCGGGGCGAGTACGAACGGGCCATCCGGATTCACCAGCATCTGCTGTCACGTGGCGATCTCAAGCGGGAAGAGCGTGAGCGCGCGCAACATGCCCTCGCCCACGATTTCATGAAAGCAGGGCTGTTTGACCGTGCAGAAGATGCTTTCAAGGCTTTGGAGGGAACGGCTTTCAGCACCGACGCCCGCCTGGCGCTGCTGTCTCTGTACGAGCGCTCCCGCAACTGGCATCCGGCCATTGAGGTGGCACGACAACTCGAAGCCACGGGGACAGGTTCATTCTCGCAGCGCAGCGCCCACCATTGGTGCGAGGTGGCCCAGGAGGCCGATGCACGGGGCCACTCCGATGACGCCGATCAGGCGCTGGCACGTGCACGCGAGGCGGCCCCTCAGGCTGCCAGGCCCCTGGTGCTGCAAGGTCAGCGCCTGGTTCGACAGGGTCTGCATGCCGAGGCGCTGAAAGTCTGGGACGAGTTGATGGTCAAACAAGCGCAGGCTTTTGCCTTGGTGGCCATGGACTACGCGCGCAGCGCGCAGGCCTGCAACGAGGTACCTGCAGCATTGACCAAGCTGCAATTGATCTACGCCCAGGTGCCGTCAATGGATGTGCTGACAGCCATCGGCACGCTGCAGGCCGACGCCACGGTGCGGCGAGATGCGATCGTGAACCACCTGCGCCAGCAGCCCTCGCTGTCAGCCGCACAAGGGCTGATCCGCGAACGAATGATCAGCCACGTGCCCCTGAATGAGCCGGAAATCGAAGTGCTGCAAAAAGCTCTGACCACGGCGGCCAGACCTTTGCAACGCTACCGTTGCGCGGCCTGCGGGTTTGAAAGCCAGCATTACTTCTGGCAATGCCCTGGCTGCCAGAACTGGGACAGCTACCCGCCGCGCCGCCTGGAAGATCAGTGAGCCATGCCGTGATGGTGGCCACCCTGCCCCGGATTCATCGGCGTTGACTTGTTGGCGGCTGGCACCATCATGTTGGCCTTGACGGGAAGATTGACGGTTTGCGTCACGGCCTTGCCGTCGGTTGTACGCAGTTTCAGCGTCAGCGACAGCACCTCCCCCTCTTTCAAGACTTCCTGAAGTTGCGTCAGCATCAAGTGGTGACCTCCGGGGCGCAGCGTGACGGTCTGTCCGGCTGGCAGCGCCAGCGACGGAATCGCGCGCATGCGCATGATCTGGCCATCCATGGTCATTTCATGCAGTTCGGGAACGCCCGCGCGTGCCATGCTGAACCCCTCAAGGGTGAGCGCCTGACGTGCCGTGAGCGCCATGAAGCCACCCGTGGCGGTTTGCCCTTTGACCATGGAGCGGATCCAGCCCGCATCGACCTGCACCCAGGGCGCGGCAGCAGGCGAGACGGTCGGCTCGGCCGCCCACGCGCCTCCTCCAATGCCGCAAGACAGCGCCAGCGTGGTGAAAACAGTCGAGGCCAGCAGGCGGTGGAAACGAGACATGCGGAAATCTCCAGCGTGATGTGATGGTGAGGGCAGTCTAATCGTGAACGCCCTACCGGGTCACGCCGATGACAGCGCCCGACGGTACTGGATGGCTTCTGCCATGTGCGCTGTGCTGATGTGCTCGGCCAGGGCAAGATCGGCGATGGTGCGCGCCAGTTTCAGGACGCGGTGATAGGCCCGGCCAGACCACCCCAGCCGCACGCAGGCGGTCTGCAAAAATGCGTGTGCCGCCGGCTCGGCTGTGGCGTGCAGGTCAAGGGCGGCACCCTCCAGCTCTGCATTGAGCCGTCCCTGGCGTGCCATTTGTCTGGCCCGTGCGGCCACCACGCGCTGCGCCACTTCGTCTGTGGATGCGCCGTCAGCACTGCGCGCCAGGACTTCGGGGGCAACGGCGGGCACTTCAACCTGCACGTCAATGCGATCAAGCAGGGGCCCACTGAGTCGGCCCTGGTAGCGAGCCACCTGGTCCGGCGTGCAGCGACAGTTCTTGTGGGGGTTGCCAAAATGACCGCAGGGACAGGGATTCATGGCGGCGATGAGCTGGAATCGTGCCGGAAAATCATGTCGCCGGGCGGCACGCGAGATGGTAATTTGCCCGGTTTCGAGGGGCTCACGCAAGGCTTCCAGAGCGGCACGTGGAAACTCGGGTAATTCGTCAAGAAAGAGCACCCCGTGGTGGGCCAGCGAGATTTCACCCGGTCGCGGTGGCGAACCGCCGCCAACCAAGGCCACTGGCGAGGCTGTGTGGTGAGGGCTGCGGACGGTCCGGCGTCGCCAGCGAGTGGCGTCAAAATGACCGGCCAGACTGAGCACAGCAGCTGACTCAAGCGCCTCAGCCGGGGCCAGATCGGGCAACAAGCCTGAAAAGCGTTGCGCCAACATGGATTTGCCACTGCCTGGCGGCCCGATCATGAGCACCGAGTGAGCCCCGGCAGCGGCGATTTCAAGGGCGCGCTTGGCCGCCGACTGACCTTTGACTTCACGCAGATCAGGCAAACTGGCATGAACCACTGCAGCATCGCCTGGCACCGCCTGAGTGCGCACCAGATTGACGCCTGCCCCCTGTCCGGCTGGCCGCAGGGCTTCCACCACGTCCATCAGGTGACGCGCACCGTACAAGCACGCACCTTCGACCAATGCAGCCTCTTGGGCACTGGCTTGGGGCAAGACCAGTCCACGCTCTCGCCCTTGTTCAGTCGCCCGCAGCAAGGCCAGCGCCATGGGCAGGGCACCCCGTACCGGGCGCAACTCCCCGCCCAGAGACAGCTCGCCAGCAAACTCCAGATCAGCGAGGCGAGTGGGGTCAAGGTGTCCCATTGCCGCCAGGATACCGAGCGCAATCGGCAGGTCAAAGCGGCCCGATTCCTTGGGCAAATCAGCCGGGGCGAGGTTCACCGTGATGCGCTTGTTGAAGGGAAAATCCAGCCCGCTGTTGCTCAGCGCGGCACGCACGCGCTCGCGTGCTTCCTTGACCTCGGTGTCAGCCAGGCCCACCAAGGTGAATGACGGCAAGCCATTGGCGAGGTGAACCTCGACGGTGACTTCGGGGGCTTTGAGGCCATCCAGGGCACGGCTGTGAACAATGGCGAGGGACATGGGCAGGTCGCCTTGAATGGACGGAATGAGAAAGCGTCGATTGTGGCGGTGTCCCCGAAGCGGGGCACTCCCTCTGAGGGGCGAACGGGGGCACCCCAGAGTGGGGCACCGTTTGGGTGACTTTTCACCCTTTGCGGGTCAGGCGCGTTCGGTACGCACCAGATGAGGGCGCAGGCTCATCACTTTTGCTGCCCAGCCTGTATGACAGCTGGCATGGTTCATGCAGAGATAACGGTGTAAACATGTTCAACAACCTCACCGGAGTACCCAACATGAAAATGGTGACCGCCATCGTCAAGCCTTTCAAGCTGGACGAAGTCCGTGAGGCTCTGTCCGCCATCGGCGTTCAAGGCATCACAGTGACCGAAGTCAAGGGCTTTGGACGTCAGAAAGGCCACACCGAGCTGTACCGTGGCGCGGAGTACGTGGTCGATTTCCTGCCCAAAGTGAAGATCGAAGCCGCTGTGGATGACGCCATCCTGGAGCGCGTGATCGAAGCCATCGAAACATCAGCCCGCACCGGCAAGATCGGTGACGGCAAGATTTTCGTCACACCGCTGGAGCAGGTGGTTCGCATCCGCACCGGCGAGGTGGACAAGGACGCCCTGTGATCACGCCGCTGGCCTGATTTTCCTCATTTGTGGCCGACACCCCAGGGTGAATTCGAGCCTTCGCAACATCCGTTTTATCAAGAGGCATTCCATGAGAAAGCTCATTGCGTCATTCGCGCTGGGGATCGCGGCCTTGGGCCTGCTGGGCGTTGCCCACGCTCAGGAAGCAGCAGCATCCGCCCCTGAGATCGCATCCGCCGTCGAAGCCGGAGTGGCTCCCGCACTGATCACACCACAAGCTGCTCCAGCGGTCGAGGTCACGCCTGAACCCACCGTCAACAAGGGCGACACTGCCTGGATGATGATCTCCACCATCCTGGTGATCCTGATGGTCGTGCCTGGCCTGGCTTTGTTCTACGGTGGCCTGGTTCGCAGCAAGAACATGCTGTCGGTGCTGATGCAGGTGCTGGTGGTGTTCTCGCTGATCTCGGTGCTGTGGGCCGCCTATGGCTACAGCCTGGCGTTTGGCGGTGCGGGCACCCTCATCGGTGACCTGTCCAAAGCCTTCTTGAACGGTATCACACCGACGTCGATGGCCGACACCTTCACGGTTGGCGTGAAGATCCCCGAATTGATCTTCGTGGCCTTCCAGTGCACGTTTGCCGGCATCACCTGCGCGCTGATCGTCGGTGCCTTTGCGGAACGCATGAAGTTTGGTGCCGTGCTGCTGTTCACCGCCCTGTGGTTCACGTTCAGCTACCTGCCGATCGCCCACATGGTGTGGGGTGCGGGCGGCTACCTGCTGAGCAAGGGCGCGCTGGACTTCGCTGGTGGCACCGTGGTGCACATCAACTCGGCCGTCGCCGGCCTGGTGGGTGCGTACATGATCGGCAAGCGCATTGGCTACGGTCGTGAGTCCTTCACCCCGCACTCGCTGACACTGACCATGGTCGGTGCCTCGCTGCTGTGGGTGGGCTGGTTCGGTTTCAACGCTGGCTCCGCTCTGGAAGCCAACGGCAGCGCCGCCCTGGCTTTCATCAACACCTTGATGGCCACAGCCGCTGCGGTGCTGGCCTGGTGTGTGGGTGAAGCCCTGTTCAAGGGCAAGGCCTCGATGCTGGGTGCCGCCTCGGGTGCGGTTGCCGGTCTGGTGGTCATCACGCCCGCTTGCGGCTCGGTCGGCCCGATGGGTGCCATCGTGATGGGCTTGATTGCTGGCTTCATCTGCCTGTGGGGCGTGAGCGGCCTGAAAAAGATGCTCGGCGCTGACGACGCGCTGGACGTGTTCGGCATCCACGGCGTGGGCGGCATTGCCGGTGCACTGCTGACCGGTGTGTTCACCGCTCCTGCGCTGGGCGGCACGGGTGCCGAGAGCTTCTCGATGGCACACCAGTTGCTGGTCCAGGCAGAAGGCGTGGTCATCACCATCGTCTGGTCTGCCATCGTTGCAGCGATCTGCTACAAGATTGTGGATGTGGTGATTGGTCTGCGCGTCCCCGAAGAAGAAGAGCGCGAGGGTCTGGACATCACCTCGCACGGCGAAACCGCTTACCACAAGTGATCGGCGTAACCAGCTAGAGGGGTGGGCGAAGCATTGCTCACTCCAGCATGAAAAGAGGGCTTCCTACCGGGAGCCCTCTTTGTTTTTTTGCATCACTGCATTGCAGGATCTTGAACGATGAGCAGCGTTGATCTTTCTAAAATAGATCCTCATCCTCTGACTTCACAAGGCGCTTCCTCCCATGGTTCCTCACCTGATCACCGCGCTGACCGGCCCCATCAACGAGCTTGAGCAACGGATGCTGGAGTCCGTGCCCGCCATCGAGCGCTGGTTCCGCCTGGAGTGGATGGAGCACACGCCGCCCTTTTACACCTCGGTGGACCTGCGCAACGCAGGCTTCAAGCTGGCCCCGGTGGACACCAACCTGTTTCCGGGCGGCTTCAACAACCTCACGCCCGAAATGCTGCCGCTGGCGGTGCAGGCGGCCATGGCGGCCATCGAGAAGATCTGCCCCGAGGCCAAGAACCTCCTGCTGATTCCGGAAAAGCACACGCGCAACACCTTCTACCTGTCGAACGTGGCGCGCCTGATCCAGATCTTCACACTGGCGGGTTTGAATGTGCGCCTGGGCTCGCTGGATGAAACGCTGACCGAACCCACCGACATTGCCCTGCCGGATGGCACCGTGTTGACGCTGGAGCCCCTGATCCGCACACGGCATCGCCTGGGGTTGAAGCATTTTGATCCATGCACCATTTTGCTGAACAACGACCTGTCAGCCGGGATGCCCGACATCCTCCAGGGCCTGCATGAACAGTATCTGCTACCGCCGCTGCACGCGGGTTGGGCCGTGCGCCGCAAGAGCCAGCACTTTGCAGCCTATGACGAGGTGGCAAAGAAGTTCGCCAAGCTGTTGGGCATGGATCCATGGCTGATCAACCCGATGTACTCGGTGTGCGACGAGGTGAATTTTCAGGAGGGCACAGGCCTGGAGTGCCTGGAAACGCAGGTGGACGCCATGCTGAACAAAGTGCGCCGCAAGTACAAGGAATACGGCATCAACGAGAAGCCCTTTGTGGTGGTCAAGCCGGACAACGGCACCTACGGCATGGGCATCATGACGGTGCGTGACGCCAAAGAGGTGACCGACCTCAACCGCCGCACGCGCAACAAGATGTCGGTGGTGAAAGATGGCCAGGCCGTCAACCGCGTGTTGATTCAAGAGGGTGTGGCCACCTACGAACAGATCAATGAGGCCGTGGCCGAACCCGTGGTTTACATGATCGACCGCTACGTGGTGGGGGGCTTCTACCGGGTCCACGCCGAACGCGGTGTGGATGAAAACCTGAATGCGCCAGGGTCGCATTTTGTTCCCCTGGGTTTTCCAGAACCCATGCAACTGCCGCGCCCTGGTGTCAAGCCCGGAGCCAGTGCACCCAATCGCTTCTACATGTACGGGGTGGTGGCACGCCTCGCCATGCTGGCTGCCAGCTACGAGTTGGAGGCCCACGATCCAAACGCCGAGGTTTACAGCTGAGCATTCCCTCTATTGCAGTGCAACAAAATGTCTGCAAACACAGGCAGAATGACTACCTCGTTGTTTCGTGAACCTCCGTCATCGTGCAGCACGCATCTCACGCCAAACCCAGTGCCAAAGATCTGGCTGCCCTGACCCTGGGTGCCATCGGCATCGTCTATGGCGACATTGGCACCAGCCCGCTGTACGCACTCAAGGAGGTGTTCAATCACGGGCATCTGTCTCTGACGCCCGAAAACATCTACGGCATCCTGTCGATGATTTTCTGGACGCTGACGGTGATCGTGTCCTTGAAATACGTGACGCTGATCCTGCGCGCTGACAACAATGGTGAAGGTGGTCTGGTGGCCATGCTCACGCTGGCCTCAACAGCGGTCAAGGAGCGGCCTGCGTTGCGGGCCAAATTGCTCGCCCTGGGGATTTTCGGCACCGCCATCTTCTTTGGTGACGGGGTGATCACCCCGGCGATTTCTGTGCTCTCGGCGGTGGAAGGCATGGAGGTGGCCGCCCCAGGCCTGGAGCGCTACGTCGTGCCCATCACGCTGGTGGTGCTGACCGTCCTCTTCATGGTGCAAAAGCATGGCACCACGGGCATCGGCAGGTTTTTCGGGCCAGTGACTGCGCTGTGGTTTGTCGTTCTGGCAGTGCTGGGTCTGTACCACATCCTGCAGAACCCGGCGGTGCTGGTGGCCATGAGTCCGCATTACGCGTTGAACTTCATCATCGATCACCCCATGCTGGCCTTCATTGCGCTGGGGGCCGTCATCCTGTGTGCCACCGGGGCAGAAGCCCTGTATGCCGACATGGGGCATTTCGGAAAGCTGCCCATCCGTCTGGCCTGGTTCAGCCTGGTCATGCCCGCCCTGGTGCTGAACTACTTTGGGCAGGGTGCGATGCTGCTGGCGCACCCCGAAAACGTCGCCAACCCTTTCTTCGAGATGGCGCCACACTGGGCCTTGTACCCGCTGGTCGGCCTGGCCACCTGCGCCACGGTGATCGCGTCGCAGGCCTTGATCACTGCGGCGTTTTCGGTCACCAAGCAGGTGATCCAGCTGGGCTACCTGCCCCGTCTGCGCATCCTGCACACGTCCGAGAAAGAAACCGGCCAGATCTACATCCCCTTCGTGAACTGGGTGCTGTACGGTTGCATCGTGATGGCCGTGATCTTTTTTGGCTCCAGCGGCAAGCTGGCAGCCGCCTACGGCATCACGGTCACCATCGACATGATGATCACCACCGTGATGACCTTCTTCGTCATCCGCTACGCCTGGAAGATGTCGTGGCTGGTGTGTGTGCTGGCGACCGCCTTCTTCTTTGCCATCGACCTGATGTTCTTCAGCGCCAATGTCATCAAGGTGATTGATGGGGGCTGGTTCCCGCTGCTGATTGGCGTCGTCATGTTCAGCCTGATGATGACCTGGAAGGGTGGCCGCGAGTTGCTCAGCGCTCGCCTGCGTTCAGATGCCATCGACCTGCATCCCTTCCTGGAAGCAGTGTTCTGCAGCCCGCCCTTGCGCGTGGAAGGCACCGCCGTGTTCCTCAATGCCGATGCGGGCACCACACCCAACGCCTTGTTGCACAACCTCAAGCACAACAAGGTGCTGCACAAGCAAAACCTGTTTGTGACGGTGCGTTCGCACGAGGTACCGTGGGTGCCTTTGAAAAACCGCATCGAGGTGGAGGCCCTGGGCAACGCGTGCTGGCAGATCATCCTGCACTACGGCTTCAAGAATGAGCCCGATGTGCCGCGAGCGCTCAAACTGCTCAAGGAGCACAGCGTGTTCCTCGATGACATGGAAACAAGCTATTTTCTGTCCCGCGACATCGTGATCCCCACGATGGGTGGTGGCATGACACCCTGGCGTGAAAAGCTGTTTGCCAGCATGCACCGCAATGCGTCGGGCGCAGCCGACTTTCTGAAGCTGCCCACGAACCGTGTGGTCGAACTGGGCTCCAAGGTCGAGATCTGACCTCCCGGCCAGACCTGCGACGACCTCACACGACCATGAAACTTCTGTTTGTTGCCGACCCGCTGCACACCTTCAAGACCCACAAGGACAGCACCTTCGCGATGATGCGCGAGGCCACCGCTCGGGGGCACGAGTTGTGGTCCTGCGAGACGCAGCAACTGGTGTGGCAACGCGGCAGCCTGGTGCAGGCGCAGGCACGGCGCATCACCCTGACCGGCGACGCGCACGACTGGTTTGACGAGCAAGAGCAGACCTCGATTGCACTGAGCAGCATGGATGCCGTGCTGATGCGCAAGGACCCGCCGTTTGACGCCGAGTACCTCTACGCCACCCACCTGCTGACGCAGGCAGAGCGCGAAGGTGCGCGCGTGTTCAACCACGCACAGGCCTTGCGCGAGCACCCTGAAAAGCTCGCCATCCTTGAATTCCCGCAGCACATCGCCCCCACCCTGGTGACGCGCAGCATCGAGGCCGTGCGCGCTTTCCACGCCGAGCACCGCGACATCATCCTCAAACCGTTGGACGGCATGGGCGGTGCGGGCATCTTCCGCGTGAAGGACGACGGTCTGAACCTGGGCAGCATCGCCGAGACGCTGACGCGCGACGGCTCGCAGACCATCATGGTGCAAGCCTTCTTGCCGGCCATCAGCGAAGGTGACAAGCGGGTGCTGGTGATCGACGGCGAGCCGGTGCCCTACGCCCTGGCGCGCATCCCGCAAGGCGGTGAGGTGCGCGGCAACCTGGCGGCCGGGGGCAAGGGCGTGGCCCAGCCCTTGAGCGAGTCGGACTGGGCGATTGCCCGGGAACTGGGACCGATTCTGGCTTCGCGTGGCCTGCTGCTGGTCGGCCTGGACATCATCGGCAACCGCCTCACCGAGATCAATGTGACCAGCCCGACCTGCTTCCAGGAAATCACCGACCAGACCGGCTGGAACGTCGCCCAACGATTTGTGGACGCGCTGGAAAGCGCCGTTCAGCGCCAGCAGCGACAATGAGCGCCTGCGCCAGACTGTCTGGTGCCTTCTTTTTTCTCGGATTCTCTCTCCCATGGCTGTTTTGACCCTGAGCAACGCCTGCCTGGCCTACGGCCACGTGGCCCTGCTCGACCACACTGCGTTTGCCCTTGAAACCGGCGAGCGTGTTGGCCTGATTGGCCGCAACGGCACAGGCAAATCTTCGCTGCTCAAGATCATGGCGGGCCTGGAAAAGCCCGATGACGGTGTGCTGCAGGTTCAAAGTGGCACTGAGGTGGCCTATGTGCCCCAGGAGCCCACATTCACCACAGACGCGACCGTGTTCAGCACCGTGAGTGAAGGTCTGGCCGAGGTCAAATCAGCCCGCGAGCGCTTCGAGGCCCACGCAGAAGGCGAGGATCTGGACGCGCTGATGACCCTCATCGAGTCGCGCAATGGCTGGAACTGGGAACAGCGGGTGGACGAGACGTTGCAGCGTCTGCACCTCGATCCTGATCTGTCGATTGAAGGCCTGTCAGGTGGCACCAAGAAGCGTGTGGCACTGGCGCGGGCGCTGGTTGCCAGCCCGGATGTGCTGATGCTCGACGAGCCCACCAACCACCTGGACCTGGACGCCATCACCTGGCTGGAAGAGCTGTTGGTGGCCTTCAAGGGTGCCATCGTGCTGATCTCCCACGACCGCGCCTTCCTGGACAACGTGTGCACGCGCATCGTCGAACTTGATCGGGGGCAGTTGCGCACCTACCCAGGCAACTTCACCGCCTATGAAGGACTCAAGGCGCAGCAACTGGCCGACGAAGCCGTCACCAATGCCAAGTTCGACAAGCTGCTGGCCCAGGAAGAGGTCTGGATCCGCAAGGGCGTCGAAGCCCGCCGCACCCGGTCGGTGGCCCGCATCAAACGCCTGGAAGACCTGCGCAGTGCCCGGAGTTCACGCCGTGACGTGATCGGTCGCGTCCGGCTCGATGTGTCGCAAGGCGATCGCAGCGGCAAGATCGTGGCCGAGTTGGAAAACGTCTCCAAGTCCTTTGCCGGGCGCACCGTGGTCAATGGCTTCACGGGCACCATCTTGCGCGGTGACAAGGTGGGCCTGGTCGGCTCCAATGGCGCGGGCAAAACCACCTTGCTCAAGATGATCCTGGGCGAACTGGCCCCGGACAGCGGCACGGTCAAGCAGGGTGCCAACCTGCTCGTCGCTTACTTCGACCAGATGCGCGACCACCTCGACCTGGACGCGACCTTGATTGACTTCATCAGTCCGGGCAGCGAGTGGATCGAGATCAACGGTGCGCGCAAGCACGTGATGGGCTATCTGCAGGACTTCCTGTTCTCGCCGTCGCGGGCCAATTCGCCCGTGCGCACCCTCAGTGGGGGCGAACGCAACCGCCTGCTGCTGGCGCGTCTGTTCGCCAAACCCAGCAATGTGCTGGTACTGGACGAGCCTACCAACGACCTCGACATCGACACGCTCGACCTCCTCGAAGACCTGCTGGCCGATTACCCTGGCACGGTTTTCCTGGTCAGCCACGACCGTCGCTTCCTCGACAACGTGGTCACCTCCACCCTGGTGGCAGAAGGCGAAGGCCGCTGGCGCGAATACGAAGGTGGCGTGGAGGACTGGTTGATCCAGTCACGCCGAGCCAAGGCGCTCATCGCCGGCAAGCCGGGCGCAGCAGCCATTGATTCGGCATCCAGGCAAGGTGCCGCTGCCGACAGCCGCACACCCGTGGCCGCAGCACCGGATACGGCCCCTGCAACGCCGGCCACCGCGCCGGTGGTGGCTCAACCCAGGCGCAAGCTCAGCTACAAGGAGCAGCGCGAACTCGATGAGTTGCCCGCCCGCATTGAGACGCTGGAGACCGAACAAGCCGACTTGAACCGGCAACTGGCCGACCCGGACATCTACCGCAAGGAAGGGCTCAATGTGGCCGCCATGCATGCGCGCGTCGAAACCATCGACGCTGAACTGCTGAGCCTGCTGGAACGCTGGGAACTTCTGGGCGGCAGCTGACGCTTCAACCAAGCGCCGAGGAGGCGTCCGCGTCGCGCAACGGTGTGGACGTTGTTGCTGCTGCACCCCAGGGGCCCGTGACCACAGCACCGGTGTGCACGGCCGCAAACAAGTCGGCACAAACCGCTTCAGGATCGTCGCTGGCAATCACCTCAGGGACCAGTGGGGCCAGCCGTCGGGTATCAACCCGCAGCACCCGCTGCTTGACCGTCGCCACCTGGGTGGGGTGCATCGAGAAGGTGCGCAGCCCCATGGCCAGCAGCAGCTCAGTAAAGACCGGGTCACCAGCCATTTCACCGCACACACTCACGCCCTTGCCTGCTGCACGACCGAGGGAGATGGCGTTGTGAATCAGGCCGAGAACGGCCGGATTCCAGGGATCGTAGAGGTGAGACACCGCTTCGTCGGTCCGGTCGATGGCCAGCGTGTACTGAATCAGGTCGTTCGTGCCAATCGAGATGAAATCGAAGTGCCGCAGAAAGACCGGCAAAGTCAGGGCAGCCGCAGGCACCTCGATCATGGCCCCCAGCTCGACCTCGCCAAACGGCTTGCCAGCCTCGACCAGTTGGCGGCGTGCGTGGTCAATGTTGTCGAGCGTCTGGCGGATTTCGCGCAGATTGCTCAGCATCGGGATCATGACCTTGACGGGGCCATGCACGGCCGCGCGCAGCAACGCCCGCAACTGACGCCGGAACATGCTCGGCTCGGACAGGCTCCAGCGAATGGCGCGCAAACCCAGCGCAGGATTGAGAACGGATTCGTGGCGCAACTCCGATGAGCTCATGCCCTCCAGCGGCTTGTCCGCACCGATGTCCACCGTGCGGATCGTGACCGGCAGGCCTTTCATCGCCTCGACAGCACGTCGATAGGCGTCGTACTGTTCTTCTTCATCGGGCAGGTGGTCACCCCGGTTCATGAACAAGAACTCGCTGCGGAACAAGCCCACCCCCACTGCGCCGGCTTCCAGGGCCGCTGGGGCATCTTCCGGCATTTCGATGTTGGCGACCAGTTCAACGCGCTCACCATCGAGCGTGACCGCCGGGGTGTGACGCAAGCGGGCCAGACGGCTGCGTTCCAGCTCGCTCTGGCGTTGGCGGAACCGGTACTCTTCCAGCACGATGGGCGAGGGATCGACGATCACCAGCCCGGCGTCGCCGTCGATGATGATGCAGTCGTCCTGACGGATCAGGTTGCTGGCCTGACGTGCCCCCACCACGGCAGGAATGTCCATGCTGCGCGCCACGATGGCCGTGTGCGAGGTCTTGCCGCCCACATCGGTGACAAAGCCCTTGAACACGCTGCGCTTGAAGCTGAGCATGTCGGCCGGCGCGATGTCGCTGGCCACCAGCACCAAGGGCTCGTCACCGCCAAAATCGCGCACGTTTTCACCTGGTGCGGGCACCGCCGAAGGCAAACCGCGCCCCAGCCCCCGCAGCAAACGCTCGACCACCTGTTCCAGGTCGGCCTTGCGCTCGCGCAGGTAGGCGTCTTCCATTTCGTCAAACTGACGCGCCAGCACTTCAAGCTGGGCTGAGAGCGCCCACTCGGCGTTGTAGTGGCGCTGACGAATCCAGTCGGCCGAAGCCCCAATCAGGGCCTCATCCTGCAACAGCATGTGGTGGACGTCGAGCAGGGCCGCCAGTTCGGCCGGCGCATCGGCAGGCAGATCACGTTTGAGCACATCGAACTCGGTCGCCACCGCATCACGCGCGGCCAGCAGGCGCTTCACTTCGTCATCGATCAAGGTGGGATCGATGAACACGTGGGGCACGTCGATGCGACTGGAAGCAACCAGCACCGCACGACCAATGGCCACACCGCGGGATACCGGCAAGCCAAATATCTGAATGCTCATGCCCCCATCGTATCAGTCGCAGACCCACCTCGTGGTCGGGATTTCTCATAGGGCGCATGCTTGATGCGTCACAAATTTGTCACGCGATCTTCACTGCGCCGTCACCTGCTAACGCAAGACTGCCCACTCATGTCCACACCGACTTGAACGATAGGAGAGACGATGCGTGACCTCCCCCTGCCAACCCTGCCCATGGCAGACCTTTCCTCCCGCTTGACGGCCGATGCTCGTGCCGCTCGGAGGTCACTTCATCCGGGGTCAACGCCCGAACCCGGCAAACGGCCAGGCATTGAAGTCGTTTGGGCTCGCACTGCGGAAGATGTTCTGGCTGCGCAACGCCTGAGGTACGAGGTCTTTGCGCTGGAAATGGGCGCACGCCTGACCGTCCCGGTGGGCAGCCCCGCTGGGCACGACATCGACCTGTTTGACCCCTACTGCGAGCACCTGCTGGTGCGCCTGCTCTCGGACTCGAACGAACCCGGCGACGTGATCGGCACCTACCGTGTGCTCACCCCCGCATCGGCCAAGCGTGTGGGCGGCCTGTACAGCGAAACCGAGTTCGATCTGACCCGCTTGCGTCCCTTGCGCAGCAAGATGGTGGAACTGGGCCGCTCCTGCGTGCACCCTGACCACCGCAGCGGTGGTGCCATCATGGCCCTGTGGGGTGCCCTGGCCGAGTTCATGGTCCGCAACGACCTGGACACCATGATCGGCTGCGCCAGCATCAGCATGCGTGATGGTGGCCACGTGGCCGCCAGCCTGTGGGAGCAGCTGCGCCAGACCCACCTCGCCCCGATCGACCTGCAAGTGCGCCCGCGCCTGCCTTTGCCGGTGGACGAACTGGACCGCCACCTCAAAGTCGAACCACCGGCCCTGATCAAAGGCTACCTGCGCGCCGGTGCCAAGGTGCTGGGTGCCCCGGCCTGGGATCCCGACTTCAACACCGCTGACCTGCCCTTGTTGATGCGAATCACCGATCTGCCCTCACGCTATCGCAAGCACTTCCTGGGAAGCTGAGCCGGGCAGCGCATAGACTGCGCGGCATGAGCAAAACGGTTTCGATCTCCCCCCCTCCTTCCCTGCCCCTTTGGCAGCTGTTGAGTGGCTGCGCCGATACGGTGGCGGCCGTGCGTCAGGGTCAGTCCCTGACGGATGCGCTGGCCGCACGCAAAGCAGCCGAGCGCCCTGGCGTGCAGGCCCTGTCTTTTGCGGTGCTGCGTCGCCTGGGCACTGCCCAGGCCTTGCGCGCGCGGCTGGTGCCCAAGGCACCGCAGCCCTGGGTGGATGCCTTGCTGCTGTCGGCCCTGGCACTGGCCTGTGGCACCGAATACAACGCCCACACCCTGGTGGACCAGGCTGTGGAAGCCGCCAAACGCCGCACCAAACCTGCCAGCGGGCTGGTCAATGCCGTCCTGCGCCGCTTCCTGCGCGAGCAAGCCACGCTGCTGGACGATCTGCAAGACGACCTGGTCGCGCACTTCAACCATCCAGCCTGGTGGATCAAACGTCTGCAACACGACTGGCCCGAGCACTGGCAAGCCATTTTGCTGGCCAACCAGGAACAGCCCCCCATGACGCTGCGAGCCAACCTGCGCCACGGCAGCACGGCCACCTACCGCACACGCCTGATCGACGCCGGTTTGCTGCCTGCTAACGCCCCCCTGCCGCTCACCGATGCCGTGAATCAACCCCAGCCGATTGTGTTGCCCCACGGTGTGCCTGTGCAACGCCTGCCGGGCTTCGACCAGGGCGACGTATCGGTGCAGGACACTGCCGCGCAGATGGCGGCCCCCCTGCTCGTGTACGCCAGCGGCCAGTTGCTGCCTGCGGGTGCGCGCGTGCTCGATGCTTGCGCCGCTCCCGGTGGCAAGACCGCCCACCTGCTGGAGCTGGCCGATCTGGACCTGACCGCGCTGGACGCCGACCCCGAGCGCCTGGTGCGCGTCACCGAGACCTTGCAGCGCCTCAGACTACAAGCCCGTACAGTGGCAGCCGACGCCAGCCAGCCAGCCAACTGGTGGGATGGGCAGCCATTCGACGCCATTTTGCTCGACGCGCCCTGCAGCGCTTCGGGCATCGTGCGCCGTCACCCGGATGTGCGCTGGCTGCGCCGCGACACCGACATTGCCGCCCTCGCCCGCACCCAGGATGCCATCCTCAACGCAATGTGGCCCTTGCTCAAGCCGGGTGGTCACCTGCTGTACTGCACCTGCTCGGTCTTCAAAATGGAGGGCCAGGACCGCATCGACGCATTTTTGCAACGCACGCCGGACGCCCAAGCCCTTGCAGCGCCCGGCCACCTGCTGCCTGTGGTCGAATACTTGGACCCCACCAGGCAAGACCGTGGGGATGGCTTCTTCTACGCACTCCTGACCAAGTCCCCACTGGGTAGCTGATGTCCTTGATGCGCCGCCGAGACCTGCTGCTCCGCAGCACCTCTGCCCTGTGGGCCGCCTCGCTGGCCTCCACAGGTGGCGCAGCATGGGCGTCTGCCTGGGGCACCAACAACGGGGCCGAACTGACACGCCTGCTCGTACAAGACACCGACGAGGGTCTGGCCCTGAGCTACGAGGTGCGTTTCGACTTGCACCGTGACGTGGAACAAACGCTCTCCAAAGGCATTGCCGTGGTGTTTGTGGCACATGCCGAAGTCTTTGAAAAGCGCTGGTACTGGACCGACCGGCGCATCGCCTCGGCCACCCGTCGCTGGCGTCTGGCCTACCAACCCCTCACCCGCCAGTGGCGCTTGAATTTTGACGGGTTCAGCCGCACCTACAGTCGCCTGAGTGAAGCCCTCGAAGTGTTGCGCCAAGGCAGTCGCTGGCTGATCGCCGAGAAACTGGGCGAGGCCGACCCCACCGACTGCTATGTGGACTTCGGTTTTCAGCTCGACACCACAGAGTTGCCCCGCCCCCTGCAGATCGAGCTGGGAGGCCAGTCCGACTGGATCCTGCAGATTGAACGGCGTGTGAGCGTGACCCCAGCGCGCTGAGTCACCCGCATGTCTGGCCTCAAGCTCAACCAACGCTGGACCTGGATCATCGCCAGCGTGGCCATGCTGGGTGGTGGCTTGGTGCTGACCGTTCTGCTGGTCCTGGCCACCCAGAACAGCGTGCTGCTGGAGCCTTATTTCAACTGGTTGCTGTGGGGCAATGTCGCCACCGCCGCACTGCTGGGGCTGGTCATTTTGCTGGCGCTGGGGCGACTGGCGCTGCGCCTGCGACAACGTCGCTTTGGCAGCCGCCTGTTGCTGAAACTGGCTGGCATCTTCGGCCTGGTGGGTCTGCTGCCTGGTGTGCTGATCTACACCGTGTCTTACCAGTTCGTCTCGCGCAGCATCGAAACCTGGTTCGACGTGCGGGTCGAAGGAGCCCTTGAAGCCGGCCTCAACCTGGGGCGCAACACCCTCGACAACCTTACCCAGGATCTGTCCAACAAGACCCAGGTCGCGGCCGATCGACTGGGCAGCGGACCTGACGCCCTGCCCGGCCTGCTCGACCTGGAACGCCTGCGCGAACAACTGGGCGCGCAAACCGTCAGCCTCGTCAGCGATGCCGGGCAAATTGAATGGAGCGCGGGAGATGTCGGCAGTTTGCCGCTGTTGACCGAGCGCGTGCCCATCCGCTGGCGACAGGACGCCCGCAAAAAAGGTGTGGTCGCCCAGGTCGAAGACCTTGCCGATGAAGCGAGTCCTGCCACAGCGCGCATCGTCGCCCTGGCCTGGATGCCCGACCGCAGTTTTCGCCTCCAGGCACCTGGACACTACCTGATGGTGACCCAGCAACTGGCCCCGGAGATCGTGCGCAATGCGCTCAACGTCCAGGCGGCCTACAGCGAGTACCAGCAACGCGCCCTGGGCCGCGACGGCCTGCGGCGCATGTACATCGGCACGCTCACCTTGGCCCTGATCCTGGCCGTGTTCGGCGCGTTCCTGCTGGCGGCCACCCTGGGGCAACAGCTGGCCCATCCGCTGTTGCTGCTCGCTGAAGGCGTGGGCGAAGTGGCGCGTGGCGACCTTCGCCCCAAGGCCATCTTCACCTCGAAAGATGAACTCGGTGGCCTGACCCGCGCCTTTGCCGAGATGACCCAGCAGCTGGCCGACGCCCGCGCGCTGGTTGATCGCAGCGTGCACGACCTCGACAGCGCCCGCGCCCACCTGCAGGCCATCATGGACAACCTGACCGCCGGCGTCATCGTGTTCGACGCCCAAGGGCGCATCGACACCGTCAACCCCGGTGCCACCCGCATCCTGCGCCTGCCACTGTCGGTGTACCGAGGCCGCCCACTGGCAGACGTGCCTGAGTTGAAAGACTTCGCCGCCACCCTGACCCGGCGTTTCGAACTCTACGCTCACGACCCCACACCGGGCGAGCGCCAACAATGGCAGGAGTCCTACGAACTGCAACTGCCTGGCAACCCCGAGCCCCTGACCCTGCTGGTGCGCGGTGCCGACCTGCCGCCCGACGAACGCCTGATCGTGTTCGACGACCTCACCGAAGTGGTGTCCGCACAGCGCGCCGAGGCCTGGAGCGAAGTGGCCCGCCGAGTGGCGCACGAAATCAAGAACCCGCTCACGCCCATCCAGCTGTCGGCCGAGCGCCTGCAGATGAAACTGCACGACAAACTCGATGAGCCCGGCCAAAGCCTGCTGAAACGCTCCACCGACACCATCGTGACCCAGGTGCAGGCGCTCAAGACCCTGATCAACGAGTTCCGCGACTACGCCCGCCTGCCTTCGGCCAAGCTGGTGCCGCTTGACCTCAATACCTTGGTCAATGACGTGCTGGCCCTGTATGGCCAGGCGGTGGAACAAGGCACGGTGCAGCTGAACCTGCAGCCCGACCTGCCGCGCATCATGGGCGACCCGGCCCTGCTGCGACAAGTGGTGCACAACCTGGTTCAAAACGCGCTCGACGCGGTGGCTGAACACCCCCCGACTGACGCAGCTCCCCGCGTTGAACTGCGCACCGACATGAGCTTGACCGAGCAGGGCGACGTGCGCGCCGTGCGTCTGGTTGTGCGCGACAATGGACCCGGTTTTCCTGACAAGGTCATCAAGCGCGCGTTCGAACCTTACATCACCACCAAAGCCAAAGGCACGGGCCTCGGGCTGGCCGTGGTCAAGAAGATTGCCGACGAGCACGAAGCCCTGGTTCGCATCCGCAATCTGGGATCTGCGGCCACAACACCCTCAGGCGCAGGGGATGCAATTAGCATTTCCGGACGGCCAGGGGCACAAGTTTCGCTATCATTTTCAAAGCTTTCATCCGAAACACCACAAGCTGGGCGACACTACACATAGTTCCCACTTGAGGGTTCCCTCATATTCATGGCTACCATTCTTGTTGTTGACGACGAACTGGGCATTCGCGCCCTTCTGTCAGAAATCCTGAGCGACGAAGGTCACACCGTCGAAGTCGCGGAAAACGCCGCCAAGGCACGACAGTTGCGCGACCAATGTCACCCTGACTTGGTGTTGCTCGACATCTGGATGCCAGACGTCGATGGCGTCACCTTGCTGAAGGAGTGGTCTGCCAATGGGCAACTGACCATGCCGGTGATCATGATGTCGGGCCACGGCACCATCGACACGGCGGTTGAAGCCACGAAGTTCGGTGCCCAGGCTTTCCTCGAAAAACCGATCACCATGCAGAAGCTGCTTCGCACGGTGGAGCAAGGTTTGAGCAAACCCGCCCCCCGCGCCGCCGCTCCGGCCCAGCTCGTGCACACGGCCACGGTCACGCCCATCACGGCAGCCTCAGCGTATGTCGTGCCGTTGAGCAGCACACCACTGCCGTTGCGCAGCGAACTGATCGGTGGTGGTGAGTCAATGCCCCACCACACCCCTCACCCGGTGGGCTACGGCGTCCCCCTTCACCACAGTGCTGTGGTCAGCCCGGTTGCCACGCACAACGGTCTGTCGCACGAACAAAGCTTCGAGCTTGATCGCCCGCTGCGTGAAGCCCGCGACGATTTTGAACGCGCTTACTTCGAGTTCCACCTGGCACGTGAAGGTGGCAGCATGACCCGTGTGGCCGAAAAAACCGGACTGGAACGCACCCACTTGTACAGAAAGTTGAAGCAACTGGGCGTTGATTTGGGTCGATCCAAGAAAACGGCGCTGAATTGATGCTATAGTGTGGGTCTTCGCTGATGTTTGCACTGCAGCTGTCAACGAAGAAACGGCCTGGTAGCTCAGTCGGTAGAGCAGCGGATTGAAAATCCGCGTGTCGGTGGTTCGATTCCGCCCCAGGCCACCAAA
>JAGOKC010000099.1 GCA_017994835.1 Aquabacterium sp.
CCTGCTTGGTCGCCAGCAGCTCATGGTCGGCACTCGCGAACACCGACAGGCCAGGCTTCTTGCGTCCCTTGACCGCAGGCGTGGCACTCGCCGGTGCCGTTACTGACGCGGCCTCGGCCATCGACAGCCCACCCGCCTGGTGCTCCAGCTTGTCGCGCAGCACACGGATGTCCTGCACCAGTTGCTGCTCCACGCCCCAACGCGCCTCGTCGGCTTGCAAGGTCACCGTCAGCGCCTCGCGAATCGCCCGCAACTCATTCAGGCGCTCGTCATGGCGCGCCCCCGCTGCCACTTCGCGCAGCAGGGCTGCGGCTTCCGCATCCAGGCGCTCCATGCGCTTGCGAGCCTCCTCGATGCGCGCGGGCGTGGCGCTCTGCCCCAAGGCCACCTTGGCACACGCCGTGTCCAGCACGCTCACGGCCTTGTCCGGCAACTGACGGCCACTGATGTAGCGTGCCGACAAGCGCACCGCCTCGGCAATCGCTTCGTCCAGCAGGCGCACCCCGAAATGCTTTTCCATCAAGGGGGCCATGCCGCGCAACATCGCGCAGGCCAGCTCCTCACTGGGCTCCTCCACCTTGATGACCTGGAAGCGCCGCGCCAGCGCCGCATCCTTCTCGAAGTACTTCTTGTACTCGCCCCAGGTTGTGGCCGCAATGGTGCGCAACTCGCCACGCGCCAGCGCCGGCTTGAGCAGGTTGGCCGCATCATTCTGCCCGGCCTGCCCGCCTGCGCCGATCATGGTGTGCGCCTCGTCAATGAACAGGATGATCGGATGTGGGCTGCGCTTGACCTCGTCGATCACATTCTTCAAGCGGTTCTCGAACTCGCCCTTCACCGACGCCCCGGCCTGCAGCAAACCCATGTCCAGCACATGGATGGCCACGCCCTGCAGCGGCGTCGGCACATCGCCCAAGGCCACACGCAGCGCCAGCCCTTCGACCACCGCTGTCTTGCCCACGCCCGCTTCCCCCGTCAGGATGGGGTTGTTCTGCCGGCGACGCATCAGGATGTCGATGGCCTGACGGATCTCGGTGTCTCGACCGATCACCGGGTCCACCTGCCCCTCACGCGCACGCTGCGTCAGGTTGGTCGTGAACTGGTCCAGGGCGGGCGTCTTGCCCCCCAGGGCTGCACCGGGCTGCGCTTCGTCTTCCGCCTCGTCCGTCGCAGCGGGTGCCTGCGCATCGCGCACCGACTGACCCGCCTCCACCGACCCTTGCGTGATCTCGCTCAAACGGTGCTTCAGCTCATCGAGCTTGAAGCGCGCAAACTGGCTGGACACCCGTCGCGCCAACTGGCTCAGGCTCGGCTCGGTCAACAGCGCCAGCAACACATGCGCACTGCGGATGCGTGCGGCATGCGACTCCAGCGAGGCAATCAGCCAGGCATGTTCCAGTAGCACCGGCAAATGGGCCGAGAACACCGGCGTGCGCGTGTTGCCCGCCTTGAACTGACCCAGCTCGGTTTCCAGATCGCGCTGCAAGGCCGTCACCGACACCTCGAAGCGCTGGCACAACACCGCCAGATCGGTCTGCGGTTGCTCCAGCAGCGCCAGCATGAAATGCTCCAGGTCCACCTCGAAATGCCCCCGCGCCATGCACAGGCTGGCAGCCCGCTCGGCTGCGCGCCGCGTGGTGTCGTTGAGCTTGGAGATCAAGGTCTTGAGGTTCTGACTCATGGTGATGACAGCGTTGGAAAAGCCAAAGAAATGACGCCGACTCAAGCGGCCGCATGGATGTCGTAGTGCACATCCGAGCGGTCCTGCGTGGCCGGTCTGGTTTGTAAAAAGGTGTCCCAGCCCAGGCGGGCCTCATGGGGGGATCGGTGCGAACCCAGCGTGCAACCCTGCACCTCGTCGCGCTGCAAGGTCAGGTTGACCTCGTACTCCAGGGCCACGCCATTGAGCATGGTCAGCCACGACTTCAGCGCCGCCGCCCCCCGCCCGCCAGGCAGAAAGCGCCGCAGGTCGGCACGGTCCAGTGGCCCCAACACCACGCGCATGCGCAGATCGCGCTGCCAGACGCGCTCGCCCAGCATGGCCGAGCGCCCCAGCACGCCGGTGGTCGGCACCTGTCCCGCCCGCCCCCCGGCAATCATGCCCAGATGACCTCGGGCCTCGTCCGGCAAACGATACCAGCGCCCCACAAACTGCTCGATCCGCACCGGCACCTTCAGGTACGACTGCAGCAACTGCTGCAACTGCCGGGCCGAGAGCGTGCGGCGCTGCAAGGCCCCCGCATGGAAGGCCAGCGACTCATCGGCCACGCCCCCCAGGGCACCCGCCATCCGTTCACGCAGCCCTCTTTGTCCCAGGCCGGCCAGGGCCAGCACCTCGGGCAGAAAGCGCTGCCGCTGCGCACCCTCGTACTGCACCGCCAGCCGGTGCTTGCGCCAGGCCTGGTAGAACAGCGCCACCGCACGGTGACTGAACACGTCGAGAAAAGCGCGCGCCGCACGGTCCTTGTGAAAATGCTCGCGCTGAGCCAAGGTCTCGGTGTAGTACAGCGGCAAAGCGCCCGTCACGCCCAGCAAGCCCATGAACGCGGGCGTGAGGTCGATGCGAGCCACCTCGTGGCTGTGCAGCGCATGGGGTGCGTCGTTGGCCGCCCCGCCCGATGCCGCCAGCACCGCATCGAGCGCCAACACGGCAGCGTCCCCTGATGCCGCTGCACGGCCCGCACGATTCGAGTCCGTGGGCTCACCGTGTCGTTGCACCACCAACGATTCAATCTCGCTGGGCGGAAACGACAAGGACAGGCTGTTGCGAAAGTTCAGCCGCGACAGCCCCTGGCCGGGTTGGCCACCCTCGGCCAGCCAGCCCTCCAGCAGCCGGATCGCCTGGAAGAAACCGAACTGCTGCGGGTTCTGCAGCAGCTCCTCGATCACACCAGCGGCAGCTCGCCGTTGCGCGGGGGGCATGTCAGCACCTCTTCCTGTGTGCGAGCCGACACCAGGGTCAGCTTCGTGAAACTGTTGGCATGCACATACAGGCCAAAGAAATGATCGAGCACCGCCGCAAACAGACCCAGGCCCGTGCCCACAAAGCTGCCCTCATCCACGCTCAGGCGCACCTCGGTGCCGCGCACAAAACTGGCATAGGGCTCGCCCTGCAACCACGCCGTGGCTGGACGGAACTCGATCGCCACCAGGCCATCGAGCTGACGACGGTTGCTCGCACTGCGCGGCAGGTCGTACAACCTCAGCATCTCCTTGAGCGCGTCGATGCCCCCGCCCGACAAGGACAGGTGGTTGAGCGACAGGTGCGAAATCAAACGCCACAAAGCTCCACGACCGCGCTCGAAACGCTGACTGGACGTGGGCTTGCGCAACAGGCGGATCTCCTTGGCCGGCCCGCCACCTTCCATGAACAGGTCGCCACCGAGCGTGCCCGGTGCCAACAGGCTGGGCAGATCCCGGTTGGTCGCGGTCACATCCAGCGACAAGGTCTCGACACTGGGCAGGATCGGATCAAAGGACTCGTCCACCAAAGTCAGCGACACCTCGTAGCCCGGGCTGTACAAGGCCACATCCTCGTCACGCTGCAACTGCCAGTACGCCAGACACCGGGCACCGCCGCGACGCTGCCGGGTGCGCGCCGCACTGACCGTGGTCGGCAGATCGTCATCGCCCTGGTCCTCCTCGGACCACAGCTCATCGTGCTGCAAGGAGAAGAACGGGCGCACCTCGTCCACCGCTTCACCGGCCGTCGTCTGGCGCACGCGGTACACCCGGTCCAGCGAGTACAGCTCATAGCCATAGGCCTTGCGGGCGTCCACCACCACCGGGTAATCGGCCGCCTTGTGGGTGATGCGGATCGGGTCGGCCGGTTGCTTGAACAGGTTCACCACCGGGGTCGCCCCCAGCACCACGTTGTGCGCCGCCACCGTCTCCAGCAGCCGCGACTCGTCCGAATCGGCTCGCACCTCACGCAAGGGGATGTGCAGCACCACACTGCGCTGCCCACCTTCCTCGTCGCCACCAGCCGGCGTCGCACCCGCGACCGCCAGCGCCGGCAGCTCCACAAAATTGAACTTCTCAGGGAACGCGAAATATTCGGTCAACAGCCGATACGCCGGATTGGCCCGCTCGTCCCAGTCGATCAGTGCCTCGTCGTCGGCAAACCCGCGCAAGGTGGGCAGACGCATCCGGCCATCGACGGTGGCCGGCGGCATCTGCCAGGGATGATGCGGCTGCCACTGCACCATCACGGCCAGCGCCTTGTTGCACAGCACCTCACGCAGCGCACTGATCTGCGAGGCCTCGCCATCGAGGTACACGCTCAAGGGCTCGCTCAAAATCGCCTGCCACGACATCTGCGGCGACAGCTTGTCGAGCGTGATCGACAACACCGAACTGGCCCCAGCCGGCACCCGGCTGCCCGGTGGCGCGCCCACGGCATTGCGGAACGACACCTCACTCACCCGCACAGGTACCAGACGCACATCCTGCGTCGTGCGGAAACGGCAGGTCACCCCTTTGACCGCTCGGCTCGTCATGGCCGTGCCACGCGGCAACACCACGCTCTTGCTCATCTGACCGGCAGCAGCGCCCAGGTCCAGACAGGCAATCGAACAAGAAGGAAACGGGCGCAGGTAGTGCGGATACAGCACCTCCAGCAGCGACTCGGTGAACAGCGGAAAGTCATCGTCCAGCCGCTTGTGGATGCGCGAACTGAGGAAGGCAAACGACTCCATCAGCCGTTCCACATGGGGGTCGTCCCCCACGTCCCCCGTCAGCTGCAAACGCCCGGCGATCTTGGGATAGCGACGCGCGAAATCGGCCGAGCGCGTGCGCAGGAACGCCAGCTCTCTCTCGTAATGGGGCAACAACTCATCCATGACTGGCGCCTGGCGAAAACAACAACATCAAAGGTCAAGCCGACGCAAAACGCGCCTGCATGACCCGGTAACTCGACAAGGACGGCTGCAAAACCGCATCGAAGCTCACGGTCTCGCGCGTGGGCCGCACCACCAGCATCGCCCGGATCGTGAAGGCCAGCGAACTTTGCGAAGTCTGCTCGTCATGGAACTGCACCGAGACCGCCTGCAAACGCGGCTCATGGGTCTCGATCGCATGCGACAGGCTGCGGCTGATGTGCCGACGATCGTCCGAGCTCGACAGCACGCGCCCCACAAAGTCGCGCACCCCGAAACACATCACCGAGCGGGCCGTATGCGGTCCCAGGTCCACCGCATCGAAGTTGATCGCTGCGCGCGAATTCAATAGGCTTTCCAGATCCCGCGCCACCGCATCACGCAACTGCTCGACGGTGCAGGTCTGCATCAGCCCTTCGGGCATGTCGGGGTTGTTGTCCAGCAAGCGGTCAAAGACGCTGCGGCGAATGCGCACAGGAGAGGACATGTTCACAACAGCTCAAAGCAAGAGATGGGGCACAAGGCCCCATCCCGATCACGCACACCGTGCGTTCAAACGATCACACCGATCAGTTCGGAGCGTCGAAGGTGGCCTTGTTGGTGGCCAGGCTCCACGAAGCCACTTGACCCGGCTTGGACTTGCCGTCCATGGTCTGCTGCGTGTAGGTCCACTGCACAGCCGAGTACTTCAGACCGAAGGTTTCGGTCGGCAGGCCTTCCTTGTCCACCGAAGGCACCACTTGCGAGATGATGACCTTCTTCAGCTGGATCTTGAGGTACAGCACGCGGTCGTTCGTGCCGTTGGCGCGCATGAAGTGGATTTCCACGTCGTCATACAGCGTACCGGCCGAGCAGGACTCCCACAGTTGCGGGCTGACCATGTCGAGATCTTTGGTGAAGATCATTTCGCCGTGTTCGCAACGCTCAGCGGTGTGGCCACCGGCGGTCGACGCGGTCGAAGACTTGGGCTGGCGAATGAAATGCTGCCAGCTGGTGGCCTCGAACCAGGGGGCCGGGTGGGTCTGGCCGGTACCGGCATCGCGCGACTCGCCCTTGATGTCCTTGCCGTTCAGCGGCTTGTTGAACTTGACGTAAATGTCTTTCATGGGGGGATGACTCCTTGAATTGAATCGTGAAAGGTGCGGAGGCGGTGTTCTTCGACACCGTCCCGCCTGAACTCACCTGCTTACTTCGAGCCTTGCGGCATCTCGGCAACCAGGCGCAGCGACACCGACAACTCGTCGAGTTGGTAATGGGGGCGCACAAAGGCCACCGCCCGATACACACCCGGACGACCCGGCACTTCGCTGACCTCAACACTGGCCTCTCGCAGCGGCTTCTGGGCGCGGATTTCCTGCGACGCGTCCTGAGAGTCCACCACGTACTGCATCAGCCAGTTGTGCAGATAACGCTCAACGTCGAGCGTGTTGGCAAAACTGCCCACCTTGTCGCGCATCATCGACTTCATGTAATGCGCGATGCGGCAGACCGCAAACATGTACTGCAACTGGGCCGACAACGACGCATTGGCATTGGCCGCATCACTGTCGTACTTCTTGGCCTTCTGAGCCGACTGCGCACCAAAGAACGCGGCGTAGTCGGTGTTCTTGCAATGCACCAGGGGGATGAAGCCCAGATCGCTCAGTTCTTTCTCGCGACGGTCGGTGATGGCCACCTCGGTCGGGCACTTCAGCGCCAGCTCACCGTCATCGGTCTTGAAGGTGTGCGTGGGCAGGTCTTCCACCAAACCGCCACCTTCCACGCCCCGAATGGCAGCGCACCAGCCGTAGGTTTCGAACGCGGCCGTCAGGCGTGCGCCCAGGGCATACGCGGTGTTCACCCACAGGTACTTGCTGTGGTCGGTGCCATCGACGTTCTCGACGAAGTTGAAACCTTCCGTCGTGATGCCTTCCTTGGGGTCATAAGGCAGGCGGCCCAGGAAACGCGGCACGGTCAGGCCCACGTAGCGGGCGTCTTCCGATTCGCGGAACGACTTCCACTTGGCGTAATCGACGGTGTCAAACACCTTGGCCAGATCGCG
>JAGOKC010000036.1 GCA_017994835.1 Aquabacterium sp.
GCAAGCAGATTCAGCTGTGCCTGCATCAGAACTGGTTCGAGGGAGTGACGCCATGATGCGCTGCAAGGAGTACATCTTCAAACTGACGTCGGGCCAATTGGCCGAGGCCGAGTGGCCCGAGCGCTTTGGGGCCGCTCAACACCGCCTCATCTGCCGACACTGCCGGGCCTTCAGCGCCAACGATGCCTGCTTGAGCGAGATCCTGAGTCGCTATCAGGACAGGCTGACGCAGCCCGATGAGCCGCCCCTGCGCCCGGATGGGTCGTCCACGCCCCCGTGACATCGGGCGGCCATCAGCCAGGCCTTCGCGCCGGTCGCCAGCGGGCCTGTGACAAACCCGCTGCCGTACCATGTCAGACCTGCACCCCTTCGCCACCATGAGCCCCGCTGCCGCCCCCGGTTTCAACGCCAAACTCTGGCGCCGCTTTGCCCACATCGCGGCCCCCTACTGGCGCACTTCGGACGAGCGCTGGCGGGCGACAGGCATGCTGGGCTTGCTGATCGTGCTCCTGCTGGGGCAGACCGGCTTCAACGTGCTCTTCAACCACGAAACCGGCGAGTTCACCTCGGCCCTGGCTGCCGGCGACGCCGAACGCTTTTGGGCCTCCATCTGGCGCTACACGGCCATCCTCGCGGCGGCCGTGCCCATCTACGGCCTGTACTACTACGTGCGCGACATCCTGGGCCTGCGCTGGCGCCGCTGGCTCACCCAGCACTTCCTGACGCGTTATTTCAGTGGGCGGGCCTACTACCGGCTCCATGCCGATGCGGGCATCGACAACCCCGACCAGCGCATCGCCGAAGACATCAACTCGTTCACGCAGCAGTCCCTGTACTTCTCGATGATCGTGCTGTCCTCCGTGATCCAGCTGGTCGCCTTTGCCAGCGTGCTGTGGACGATCTCGCCCGGCCTCGTGTACTTCCTGCTGGGCTATGCCCTGGTCACCACCGTGTTCACGGCCACGGTGTTCGGGCGCAAGCTGATCGGCCTGAACTTCACGCAACTGCAGCGCGAGGCTGACTTTCGCTTCAACCTCGTGCGGGTGCGCGAGCATGCCGAGCCCATCGCCTTCCACAATGGCGAGGAGCGGGAGATGTCGGCCCTCATGCGGGTGTTCGGCGCGCTGTTTGCCAACTACCGCCAGGTGCTGTCCTGGCAATTGCGGCTCAACACCTTTCAGTACGCGCACAGCTTCCTCACCATCGTCCTGCCCGTGGTGATCATCTCCGGCCAGGTGCTCTCGGGTGAGCTGGAAGTGGGTCGCGCCATCCAGGCCACCGGCGCCTTCACCGCCATCCTCAGCGCCCTGACGGTCATCGTCGAACACTTCGAAGGCCTGAGTCGTTTCTCGGCCGGCATCGACCGCCTGCATGCCTTTGCCGACACGCTGGACCAGCAGGCTGAGGTCGAGCGCCAGGAGCCTAACGGTGAGCAGCGCCGCATCCTCACCGTCTCCGACCCGCATCTGGCCCTGGAGAACCTGACCGTGTACACACCCCACAGCGAGCACCTGCTGCTGCGTGACCTGTCCCTCAGCGTGCCGCCCGGGCAGGGCTTGATGATCACGGGGGCCAGCGGCTCTGGCAAAAGCTCGCTGCTGCGGGTGATGGCCGGTTTGTGGCACACCGGCACGGGCCAGGTGCTGCGCCCGGCGGGGCCGGACATGCTCTTTTTGCCCCAGTACCCTTATCTGCCCCTGGGCGACCTGCGCACCCAGCTGCTCTACCCCAACACCGAGCGCGACATCTCCGACGCCGAGTTGCACGAATGGCTGCGCGCCGTGAACCTGCCCGATCTGGCGCGGCGCTTTGGGGGGCTGCAGGCCGAGCTGGACTGGGGCAAGGTGCTCTCGGCCGGTGAACAACAACGCCTGGCCTTTGCCCGCGCGCTGCTGGCCAAGCCGCGCTACCTCTTGCTGGACGAGGCCACCAGCGCGCTGGACGGGGCCAACGAAGCCCTGCTGTACGGACAGCTGGAAGGCCTGTCGATCACGCCCATCAGCGTCAGCCACCATGAGGCCGTCGGGGCTTTCCACCGGCAGGTTTTGGAGCTGACCGGCGAGGGCGGCTGGCACCTGTATCCGGCCGACGCCGGGCTGTCCAGCCGCACCCACTGACGCACCTGCTGATTCGCCTCCCTGCTACGATGTCGGGCTGCTTCTGTGAAACAACCCGCATGGAATCCCTCCTGTTCTCGACCGGCGCGGTCGCCCTGGCTGAAATGGGTGACAAGACCCAATTGCTGGCCTTCATCCTGGCGGCCCGCTTCAAAAAACCGCTGCCCATCATCCTGGGTATCCTGGTCGCCACGGTGCTCAACCACGGCCTGGCCGGTGCCCTGGGCACCTGGATCACCGCCACATTGAGCCCGGACGTGCTGCGCTGGGTGCTGGGCTTGTCCTTCCTGGGCATGGCCATCTGGACCATGATTCCCGACAAGATCGAGGAAGAAGAAACCCACATTGCCAGCCGCCTGGGTGTCTTCGGTGCCACCCTGATCACCTTTTTCCTGGCCGAGATGGGTGACAAGACCCAGATCGCCACGGTGGCCCTGGCCGCGCACTACGGGCAGCCGCTGCTGGTGGTCATCGGCACCACGCTGGGCATGTTGATCGCCGACGTGCCTGCCGTGTTCATGGGCGACAAGTTCGCGGCCCGCATCCCCATGAAGCTGGTGCACACCATCGCGGCGGCCCTCTTTGCCGTGCTCGGTCTGCTGGTGCTGTTCGGCATTGCCGATGCGCTCGGCATCTGAATTCACTGTCCTCACTGAACCTGTCTGCACACCATGGCACGTATCCAGTTCGAATTGCCCGATCACTTCATCTTCACCACGGAGGTGCAGATCTACGTCAGCCACGTCAACCAGGCCGGTCACCTCGACAACGCCCAGTTGCTGACCCTGGTCTCCGAAGGGCGCGCGCGCTTCTTCGGTTGGCTGGGTTACACCGAGTTCGATGTGGAAGGCGTGGCCATCGTGGTCGGCGACATGCTGGCCCAGTACAAATCCGAAGGCTTCTACGGCGAGGTCATCCGGGTCGAGATGGTGCCGGCAGACTTCAACAAATACGGCTTCGATCTGGTGTTCCGTCTGACCGAGGTGTCGTCCGGTCGTGAGGTGGCACGTGGCAAGAGCGGCATCGTCTTCGTTGACAAGGTGCATAAGAAAGTGGTGGCGCGTCCTGAAGGCTTCATGCAGAGCTTGCTGGCACAAGCGCCTGAACTGCAGGTCAACTGAGTCACCATGTCCCACAACGCCGATACCGAACAGCGCCTCATCGACCTGGAAATCAAGGTCGGTTTCATGGAAGATCTGGTGGACAGCCTCAACGAGGTGGTTGCCCGCCAGCAGCAGCACATCGAACTGTTGCTGCGCGAGGTGAGCGCCTTGCGGCTGCAGCAAGACGATGGGGGCGGCAGTCCGGGCTTTCGCAGCCTGCGCGACGAGCTGCCCCCGCATTACTGACGCGCCATGGCACGGTGCACTGCGGCAGTCGATGCCCTGTCCTGGCAAATCCAGCCGAGCTGGCTGGGCAGGGTGTTGGTGGCCTGGTCACCTCAAGGGGTGCGCGCCATCTTGCTGGCTGACGACGATGAGGCCGCGTTGGCCGAATTGCGATGTTGCTTTTCCTCGGTCCCGACCTGCGCGTGGCAAGGTTCGACCCATCCCTGGGTCAAGGCGGTGCTGGATCTGATCGCGCATCCGAATGCAGATCAGGCTCATACAGTGAGCCTTCCCTTGCATCTTGCAGGCACGCCGTTCCAGCAATCCGTGTGGGCGGCCCTGCAGCAGATTTCACCTGGACGCACGGTGAGCTATGGCGAGTTGGCGCAGCGCCTGGGTCACCCGCGTGCGGTCAGGGCTGTCGCCGGAGCCTGCGCGGCCAATGTGCTGGCAGTGGCCATCCCGTGTCACCGCGTGGTGCGTCGCGATGGCAAATCGTCAGGCTATCGCTGGGGGCTGTGGCGCAAGCAAGCCTTGCTGCAGCGCGAGACGGCAGTCTGGTCGTGAGTGTGTCCAGGCCGCAGACCTCTCTATGATGGACTGCATGAATGCATTTGACCTGACCCTGCCGCCTGATGCCATCGAAACTGCTGCACAAACCCTGGCCTCACGGCGACGCACCGGACGCCGGGGTGATGCCTTGCCCGCTACGTGTCGTCCAACCACGCTGGGCGATGCGCTCGCCGTGCAGGAGGCCGTGAGCACGCTGCTGACACAGCAGGCTGGTGAACAGGTCGCAGGCTGGAAATGCGGTCTGCCCGGCACCGATACCTGTGTGCTGGCTCCCTTGTATGCCAGTACGCTGTACCGCGCGGCCATGCGTGCGGAAGGGGGTGTCGAACCTGTTGCAGCGCGCTGGCCGGTGTGGGACCAGCAGGGGCAGGTGAAAATCGAACCCGAACTGGCTTTTGTGCTCGGACGCGATCTGCCTCCGCGCGCCCAGCCTTACGAGGCCGACGAGGTGGCGGCGGCCGTCGTCTCGGTTCATCTGGCGCTGGAGCTGATCGACAACCGCTACCTTGACACGGCCACGCTGCACTTTCCGGATCGACTGGCCGATGGCCTGGTGAACCAGGGTCTGTGGCTGGGTCCGGCCATCACGCTCGCCGAAGGGCGCAACGCGCAGGTGCTCGACATCGAGATCTGCGCCGACGGCCAACCCCTCCTCTCGCAACGCGGCACCCACCCGGCAGGCGACCCACTGCGGCCCTTGTGCTGGTTGGCCGAATTCCTGCGCACGCGCGACCAGGGTTTGCAGGCTGGTCAGGTCGTCATCACCGGCTCGTACATCGCAGCTCCCTGGGTGCCGGTGGGCCCGTTGTTGCAGTTGCGTTTTGGCCACCTGGGCACGGCCACGCTGCGCTTTCAAGCCCGATCACGCAGCTGAGTCAGCGGGCCGATGCAGTCCCGGTGCCAGCGACGTGCACACGGCGAGTGTCAGCGTTACCATCTTGACATCTGCCTGACCTGCTGCGCCCATGATCCGTTCTGACTCTGCTCCCTCTGATGCACCGGCGGCGCGTTGGCGCGCCTGGCTCAAGCCTCTGGCGGGGGTGGTGGCCGTCGCGGCTGCCTGGACCTGCGTGGTGGGCGTGTGGTTGCCCGACTGGGCTCGCCCACGCATCGAAGCAGCCGCCACCGAAGCGCTCGGCACCCCGGTGACCATCGCGGCGGTGCGCATCCAGCCCTGGACCCTCGCTGTCGAGGTCGATGGCGTGACCATCGGGCCGCGCGCCGCCCCCTGGTTCACCTTGAAGCAGGCGCAGACACAGCTGTCGCTGGCCTCGGTACGGCATCTGGCACCTGTCATCCGGCGCGTGCAGTTGACCGAACCCATGTTCTGGCTGGAACGCCAGAGCGCCAACCAGTTCAACATCAGTGCCGTCATGGCCCGCCTCACGGCACCATCTCCGCAACCGAAACCCGACAGCGAACCGACTCGCTTCGCGGTCTTCAACATCGAGGTGCGTGACGGCCTGTTGCGCTACACCGACCGCGTCCTGAAGCAGGAGCACCGGGTCGAGCAGTTGCAGGTGGGCGTGCCCTTTGTCTCCAACCTGCCCAGCGACATCGCGGTGGACGTGCAGCCTCGTCTGCAGGCTCGCATCGACGGCAGCCCTTTGAAGATCGAAGGCAAGACCTTGCCCTTCCAGGAAGGGCATCGCTCCGAGGTGCAGCTGTCGTGGCAGGCGGTGGATGTGGCGCACTGGTTGACAGCCGCCCAACCCTTTCTGCCACCGAGCGTGAAGATCACCCCCCAGCAGGGACAACTGGACACCAACCTGACCGTGCAGTTCGAGCAACGCCCGGCACCCGCCGTGCCGATGTTGCGCGTTGCCGGTGGACTCCAGCTCAGCAAGCTGAGCCTGGGTCTGCGGCAGGCACCCGGGTTGGGGCAGGTGGACACGGGTTGGCAGTTGCTCAAGGTCGATGGCCTGGAGGCCTTGCCGCTGGAGCGACAGGTGCGCGTGGCGCGTGTGGCCCTGGATGGGCTGCACCTGAAGGCCCGCCCGATGGCGGGTGGCGCGGCCCCAGTCGTGCCCACGCCCTCAGGCGCATCGGATCCGACATCGACTGGCACAGATCCGGTCACACCCTGGCAATGGTCGGTCGGTGCGCTGCACCTGGCTGCAAGCGCTGTGGATGTGCAGACGACATCTGCCGCCCCCTGGCCGCGCCTTGACCGTCTGGTGCTGGACGTCAAAGGCCTGGATGCGAGAGGCAAAGCCCCGGCGGCCACTTGGCAGCTCGATGTGGCCGATCAACATGGCATGCACTTGCGCGCCGACGGGCAGGTGCAGGTTGCGCGTCAGCAGGTGCAGGCCAAACTGGCCCTGGACCAGGCTTCGGTGCAACCCTGGCTGGCTCCCCTGGCATCGTCCTTGAACCTGCCCCTGGCGGTGCAAAAAGGGGCCTTGTCCCTGCAGGCACAACTCAGCGTCCGGCTTCTGGCCGACCCGGCAACGACCTCGCCTGAGCTGGCCAGCCCCGGTGTGCACCTGAGCGGCGGCTCTGCACGCCTGAGTCAGTTGCACACGCAGGCCACGGCATCGGGCGTGCGTGATCAGATCCAGTTGACCGAACTCGCTGTGGAGGGGGCCGATGCCCATCTGTCCCTGGCCCCGACGCAAGCCGGCCTGCGCCGATTGAGCCTGGACACCATGACCTTCAATGGCCTGGATGCCCGCCTGACCCGAGGCCGTCAGGGGCAGTGGTTGGGCATGGCCCCCGCACGAACTGCGCCCGCCTCATCCCGCACCCGCCATGTCGCTGACATCGAACCCGACTCAAGCCAGGCGGATCTGCCCCCGGTCACCCTCAAGCTGCTGCGTTGTCAGGATTGCCGCGTTGAGATCACCGACCAGACCGTCAACCCGCCCGCGCTGTTGTCCTTGCAGCGCACCGAGTTGAGCGTGGCCAACGCCTCTACCGATTTACGCCAGCCGCTCAAGGTCGATCTGCGCACCCAGGCCCAGGGCAAGGGACAGGCCAGCTTTCAGGGCGAAGTGCGGCCGCAACCCCTGTCCGTGCAGGGCCAGATCGGTCTGGCCGGGGTGGACCTGCGCGTGCTGCAGTCCTACCTTGATCCGCTGCTCAACATTCGCATCGCCGGGGCACGTGCCCAGGCTGCCGGGCGCGTGCAACTGCAAGACGACGCCCGCCGAGGTCTGAGCGTGCGCTACCAGGGCCGTGTTGGTCTGAGCGACCTGCGCCTGCAGGACCGCGTCAACGAGGCCGATTTCGTCAGCTGGCGCACGCTCTCGCTCGACGGCACCGACCTGGCCTGGGCCAACGGACAGGTCAACGCCAACCTGGGTCGCATCACCCTGAGCGACTTCTTCGGTCGCGTCATCATCAACCCCGACGGGCAGCTCAACCTCAGCCGCATCGCCAGCCGCGAAGCCGGTGCTCAACCCAAATCCATCACCACGCCCGAGGCAGCGGCTTCGGCCCCGGCAACCCCGGTGATGGCGTCGGCAGCGTCGGTGCCAGCATCCGCTGCATCGGCCACAGCTGCTGCCACCGCCACATCGCCCATGAAGCTGCGCTGGCAGGGCATCAAGCTCAGCAAGGGGCGCATCGACTTCACCGACAACTTCATCAAGCCCAACTACTCGGCCAACCTCACGCGCATCGAGGGCACCATCTCGGCGGTCGCCTCCGACAAGCCCGAGCCCGCCACCGTGGACGTGGCCGGTGCGGTGGACGACGGCGCACCGCTCAAGATCACCGGGCAGTTGCACCCTTTGGGCCCACGCCTGTACACCGACATCGAGGGCAGCGCCAAAGGCATCGAGCTCACCCGCCTGACGCCGTATGCGGCGCGCTACGCAGGCTACGCCATCGAAAAGGGCTCGCTGTCCATGACCGTGCACTACAAGATCGACGGCGGCAAGCTGGAGGCGCAAAACCAGATCTTCCTCGACCAACTCACCTTCGGCGAGAAGGTGGACAGCCCCGACGCCACCAAACTGCCCGTCCTGTTTGCCGTGTCGCTGCTCAAGAACCGCCGTGGCGAAATCGACATCAAGCTGCCCATCTCCGGCTCGCTCGACGACCCGCAGTTCTCGGTGGGCGGCATCATCTGGCGCGTCATCGTCAACCTCATCACCAAGGCCGTGATGGCACCGTTCTCGCTGCTCTCGGGTGGGGGGGACGAGCTGGGTTTTGTGCCCTTTGCACCAGGCTCGGCCGAACTCAGTGAAGCGGCGAGGACGCGCCTGGACACCCTGGCTGGCAAGCTTGACGACCGTCCGGCCCTCAAGCTCGAGGCCACCGGCCGTGCCGACCCGGCGGTGGATGTGCCCGGCCTGCGTGCCGCCCATGTGGACCGCCTGATGCGCGTCGCCAAAGCCAAGTCACTCGGTCTGCCCGTGGCCGAGATCAGCATGGCCCCGGATGAAAAAGCCAAATGGCTGACGGCGGCCTACCAGGGGGCCGACATCAAGAAACCTCGCAACGTGGTGGGCCTGGCCAAAACCTTGCCTCCCGCCGAGATGGAGGCGCTGCTGCATGCCTCTGCGCCGGTGAATGAGGTGGCCCTCAAAAGCCTGGCCGACCACCGTGGCGATGCGGTCAAGGCCTATCTGGCCAGCAAAATTGCGCCAGAACGTGTGTTGTTGACGGCTTCCAAGGTTGGCACCGGTGGTCTGCCTGATGACAAGGGGCCTGGCTCTCGGGTACAGTTTGGCTTGAAGTGAACGTGGGACGGAGGCCATCATGAACCCCATTTCTGCCATCGGATTGTCGGGTGCCCAGGCGGCATCGACGCGCATGGACGTGGCCGCGCACAACATCGCCAACGTTCAAACCGAGAAGTTCCAGCGCCAGGTGGTCAACCAGCAAAGCCAGGAATCTGGCGGCGTGACGGCCACCGTGGCCCAGGCCCAGGAGATCGGACCCGATCTGGCCAAAGACCTGATCGAGCAGAAAATGGCCAGCAACACCTACCGCGCTAACCTGCGCAGCATCCAGACCGACCAGCAGATGCTGGGCAACCTGCTCGACATCAAGGCCTGAACACGACCGTCCCTCGCCGCCTCATTGCCCACCTCGACATGGACGCGTTCTACGCGTCCGTCGAACTGCTGCGTTACCCGCAGTTGCTGGGCCTGCCCGTGGTCATCGGAGGTTCGCGACGCAACCCCTCGGCCCAGGCACCACAAGCGCTGGCCGACTTCGCCCGACTGCGCGATTACGCAGGGCGGGGCGTCATCACCACCGCCACCTATGCGGCACGCGCCCTGGGCGTGCACTCGGGCATGGGCCTGATGAAAGCAGCCGCGCTGGCACCTGACGCCATCTTGCTGCCGATGGACTTTGACGCCTACCGCCACCATTCGCGCCAGTTCAAGGTCGCCGTGGCGGCGATTGCCCCGCTGATGGAAGACCGGGGCATCGACGAAATCTACCTGGATTTGACTGAGGTGCCCGGCGCGCAGGACGCCGTGGACGGCGACCCCCTGGGCGGCGTGCGCGCCCTGGCCCAGCGCATCAAGACTGCGGTGCGCGAGGCCACCGGTCTGAGCTGCTCGATTGGCGTCACGCCCAACAAGCTGCTGTCCAAGATCAGCTCCGACCTGGACAAGCCCGATGGCCTGACCGTGCTGATGCACGAAGACGTGCCCAGCCGCATCTGGCCCTTGCCCGTCAGCCGCATCAACGGCATCGGCCCCAAGGCCACCGAGCGCCTGGCGACCATGGGCCTGCACACCATTGGCGAGCTGGCTGCTGCGCCCGCGCACGAACTCATCAGCGTCTTTGGCAGCCACTACGGCAACTGGCTGCACGAGGCTGCCCACGGCCGCGACGACCGCCCCGTGGTCACCTGGCGCGAGCCCAAGTCCATCAGCCGCGAAACCACCTTCGACCGCGACCTGCACCCTCGCGACGACCGCACCCAGCTCAGCCCCATCTTCACGCGCCTGTGCGAACAACTCGCCAGCGACCTGACGCGCAAGAACTACGCGGGCCGCACGGTGGGCATCAAACTGCGCTACGACGACTTCAAGATTGTCACCCGCAGCCTGACCCTGCCACAACCCACCCGCGATGCGGCCACCATCCGCCTGTGGGCCGGGCGCTGCCTCAAGACTGTGCCCCTGAACCAGCGTCTGCGCCTGTTGGGCGTGAAAATGGAATCCCTGGTGCCGGGCGATGGCCAGCCCCATGCCGCCGAGCCTGTCGCTCCCTACAGCCTGCCTCTGTTCGACGAGCGCTGAAGCAGACCCACTCACGATCTGCCCGCGAGCCTGTCCGGGCAGGCACAATGTCGGGTTGCCGCTTTCTCTGCCGTCACACTTTCGCCCATCATGCTCTGGCACTCCCTGAACCGCGTTCTGGATCAACTGCGCCCTCGTCGTCAGGGCGTGGTCATGCTGGTGGACGCCTTCGTCATCCTGTTGTCCTGGCATTTCACCTACCTGTTCCGCATGGGGGTCGAGCGTTGGCTGCATGAACGTCCCAGCTATGACTGGGCTGTGCTGCTGGGCGTGATCGTTGTGTACAGCGTCATATCCTGGGCCTTGAGCGTGCCCCGTGCCAGCTGGCGCTACACCAGCTTTTACGACATCACCCGACTGGCCTGGGTTTGCCTGGGTGGTGGACTGGCCTGCGCGGTGGTCATCCTCATGGCGCAGCTCACCGAGGTGCCCCGTGCCGTGCTGGTCCTGCATCCGGTTTTCACCCTGATTGGGCTGTCCCTGGCGCGCATGACCGTGCGCATGCTCAGCGAGTCTTCGCGAGCCCGGCGCACCGGGGCACAAGACAACGGCCAGCGTGCCCTGGTGCTGGGTGCTGGGGCGGCGGCCAAGTTGTTGATCGCTGGCATACAGCACCGCAGCTGGACCGTCGTGGGATTGCTTGACGACGACCCGCGCAAGCATGGCAGCAGCATTGCTGGCGTGACGGTCTGGGGTGGCCTCGACCTGCTGGCTGACCGCGCCAACCTGGTCGATGTCTCGCACCTCATTTTGGCCATGCCTGCTGCCACGCACGCGCAACGCAAGCATGTGCTGGCGCTGGCTGCGGCCACCGGGCTGCCTGTGGTCACCGTGCCTTCTGCCGATGAACTGCGCGAAGGCGGCACCCGCATCGACCGTGTGCGCGACATTCAGCCCGAAGACGTACTGGGGCGCGAACCCGTCAAACTCGATGAACTGGCCGTCTCCGGCCTGATCAGCGGCCGCGCCGTGATGGTGACCGGCGCAGGCGGCTCGATCGGTTCCGAACTGTGTCGCCAGATCGCCCGCTTCGGGCCCAGCCGCATCGTGCTGTTCGAACTCAGTGAATTTGCCCTTTACCAGGCCGAGCAAGACCTGGGCGAGCGCTTTCCGCACCTGCCGCTCGTGCGTCTGGTCGGTGACGTCAAAGACTTGGGCGCGCTGCGCCGGGCCATGGCCACCCACCAGCCCGATCTGGTCTTCCACGCGGCCGCCTACAAGCACGTGCCGCTGATGGAAGACGACAACGCCTGGATCGCCCTGCGCAACAACACCCTGGGCACCTACCTGGCGGCCCAGGCAGCCGCCGAGGCCGGCGTGCAGCGCTTCGTGCTGATCTCCACCGACAAGGCCGTCAACCCCACCAATGTGATGGGCGCCACCAAGCGTGCCGCCGAGATGGTCATCTCGCACTGGGCCGGGCAGGGCACGGGCACCCGTTTCATGGCCGTGCGCTTTGGCAATGTGCTGGGCTCCAGCGGCAGCGTCATCCCCAAGTTCAAAGAGCAGATCGCCAAGGGCGGGCCCGTCACCGTCACCCACCCCGACATCACCCGCTACTTCATGACCATTCCCGAGGCCGCGCAGCTTGTATTGCAGGCGGCCGCGCTGGCTGAAGGTGGTCAGGTGTTCGTGATGGACATGGGCAAGTCGGTCAAGATTGCCGACCTGGCACGCGAACTGATCCGCCTCAGTGGCCACACCGAGGCCGAGATCCCCATCGTTTTCAGCGGTCTGCGTCCGGGCGAAAAACTCTACGAAGAACTGCTCGCCGATGCCGACACCACCCTGCCTACGCCGCACCCGCGACTGCGCCTGGCGCAACTGCGCGGCGAACTGCCGCCGGACTGGTTGAGCCGTCTCCTGGCCCTGACGGTGGACGAATCGGCTGCCGTCCCGACGGTGCTGCGCAGCAAACTGCACGAACTGGTGCCGGAGTACGCCCCGCGCTGATCCACTGATCCACTGAGCGGGTACAGCGGACTCAGCCGGGCAGCAATTCGCTGATCAACTGCAGCAAGGCCGGCAGATGCACGGGCTTGGTCTGATAGCTGTACGCTCCGGCCGCCAACGCCGACTGAATCTGCTCGGGCATCGCATCGGCCGACACCATGATGACGGGGATGCCCGCCGTGTCCGGGTTCGCTTTGAGCAATTGCAGCACCTCCAGCCCTGAGGCGTCGGGCAGATGCAGGTCCAGCAGCATCAGATCCGGGCGCGGCCCCAATGCGCGGTTGCGCACCTGTGCCAAGGCCTGTTCGGCCGTGGTTGCCACTGCGACGCTCAGCCCCGGATACCCCTGCAGACCATCGCGCAGCAACTCGCTGTTGGTCGGGTTGTCCTCGACATACAGAACGTGGTGGCGACGCTGCGCCAGCGGCTTTGGGGCAGCAATGGAGGTGACCACTTTGGGCGCGCTGGCCAAGTGCGCCAGATGGATGGCCGGCAAGATCAGGGTAAAGATGCTGCCCTCGTTCTCACGGCTTTGCACGGTCAGCGAACCGCTCATCAACTCCGCCAGATGACGGCAGATCACCAAGCCGATGCCCGTGCCCTCGGTCTGGCTGCGTTCGCGTCCCAATCGGTTGAAGGGCTGAAACAGCTGTGCCTGCTGCGACTGGCTCATCCCCAGGCCGGTGTCGGACACCGCAATGTGCAGCGTGGCCTGATCGGTGCTGTCAATGCGACGCTCCACGCTCACGGTCACGCTGCCATCCGGGCGGTTGTACTTGATGGCGTTGCTCAGCAAGTTGGTGAGAATCTGGCGCAGACGCGTGGCGTCGGCATTCACCCCCCATTCACCTGGCACCTGATCTGGCCAGTGCAGGGTGATGCCACGCCGTGCCGCCTGATCGTGGATCAGGCTCGCGGCTGCTTTCAGCGCATCGCCTACCGACATCGGCTGGCAGTTCAGTCGCATGGTGCCGCTGTCCACCCGCGAAATGTCAAGCACATCGTCGATCATGTCCAGCAAATGCCAGCCCGCCTGCTGGATCTGTTGTGCGCGGTGCCGCTGTGGTGCAGGCAACGGAGCCGTACCGTCCAACTCCATCACCTGTGCAAAACCCAGCACCGCGTTGAGCGGCGTGCGCAATTCATGGCTCATGCGTGACATGAACTCCGACTTGGCCCGGTTGGCCTGATCGGCTGCGGTGTGCAAGCGCCGCGCCTCCTGCATGGCTTCCTGCAAGTGCCTCGCGTTGCCCGTCATCACCAGCAGCAAGGTGCCCAGCGCGGTGGCCAGCAAACTGCCCACCACCACCAGCAGCCAGAACGTGGCCCCATCGCCCACCATTGGAATGGGTTTTTGGGCCCACACCTTCAGCGTCCAGACCTGCCCCGCAAACGCCACCGACACACGCTGCAGGTGACGAAGCGGCGGGTCCGTGTCCATGGCCTGACAGTCGGATGGCCCGCCCAGCAAGCGCTCACCCGTGGGCGTGTTCTCATACAGGCAGGCGGCCAGGTGGAGCGGCATGTCCTGCAAGATCGAAGCCAGCGCATCGTCCATGCGCAAGGTCAGAAACAGCGTGCCAACAATGTGGCTGCGGCGCTCTGCCACGGTGCGTGTCGGACCTTTATACACAGGACGGTAGAGCACGACGCCACGTTGCTGACCCTGTTCCTGAATCAGACGAAAGCCCGGTGTCGCCTGCATCGAATCGGTGTCGCGCGCGCGCTCGTAGGTTGAACGGGTTTCCGGGCGTGACAAGATGTTAACGCCCAACGCCGACTGGTTCTGTGTCTGCCGTTCGATGAAATGCAGTGGCACCACCTCGCTGCCTTGTGGTGCGGTGTGCTTCACGCCATCGAACACCCGGTAATGGGGCAACCCCTCCCGACGCTGGGCTGCTTCGAAGCCTGGCACATCTCTCATCGGCACCCGTGTCGCCCATCCCAGGGCCTGCACACTGTCCAACGACATCAGCCAGTAGCGCGCGGCCTCGCGAAACTCGGTGCGCGACACCGCATCCGAGGCCTTGAACAGACCATGCATGGCCTCAATGGTGTGCAGGTAGCCTTGCAGGCGCAAGTGCACGGCATTGGTGGTGGTCTCCACCGACTGCCGGAAGGCCGTGTCCTGACGCTCCTGATGCCAGGCGTTGAGCTGGCGCGCCACCACGGTCAGCAGCACGGCCGTGATCAACAGCGGAATGCTGACCACCTGCCGACGCGGACGCCACAAGCTTGCCGGTTGCGCCACCAGGGGCATCAACATGGGCGTGCCGATCAACACGCCCAGCGTGTCACCCGCCCACCATTGCAGAAAAACGTGCAAGGCCTGCTCGCTGGGCAACCCGCCGATCAGTTGCATCGCCAAGGTGGCCACACTGGTCGACACCAGGCAGGCCAACGGACCCGCCAGCAACGAAAAACGCAAAATCTGCCTGGGATGCTCCAGGGCTCGATCTTCGCCGCCCCACACTCGGATCAAAGTCAGCGCAACCCAGGCCTGCAGGCCCGCGCCGATTCCCACCAGCATCACCACGGCCGCCGTTTGCGGCACCAAGGCGTTCACGCCCACAAACACATGGAAAAACACCGACACCGTGGCCCCACCGACCCCCACGGCCCACACCATGCGCGGTCCCCAGCTCAGAACGCAGGCCAACCCCACCCCCGTCGCCAGAAACAGCGGCGAGACGAAATCACTGGTCACAGCGAACGCCACGCACGACACCCCGGTGATCGTGTAGATCAACCAGGTGAGAAACAGGCGCTGCCAGGATGAAGTCGCAAGGTCGAGCATGTGCTCTACATTAGCACCGCAACAGCCTTGGCGTCACCACACTTTCATCCAGGTACCTTTCGCCTGACCTTGTGGTGCCAACTTGTGGCGCGAAATGGGTTGAGTTCGACCAAACAGGCCCATCTTTCCACCTTATTGCACCATGCAAAGGCGCGTGCCGCCCTATACTGACCAGTCATCAAGCAGGCTGGGAGACAGGTCTGCATCGCGGTTTCGACGAGGCACACACACACGCCATGACTTCCAAAATCAAAATTGCAGGCTGGGTCGCGCTTGGGGCGCTGGCGGGTGTTTTGACCACCATGCAGTTCGGAGCCACCGCACGCAGCGCCGTGGCACCGCTGCCCCTGGAAGAAATGCAGCAACTCGCGGCGGTCTTCGGCATGGTCAAGACCGACTACGTCGAGCCCACCGACGAGAAAAAGCTCATCAGTGACGCCATTGGCGGCATGGTCGCCGGGCTGGACCCGCACTCTGTGTATTTCGACAAAACCTCGTTCAAGGAATTCCGCGAGGGCACGACCGGCAAATTCGTCGGCGTCGGCATCGAAATCGGCATGGAAGACGGTCTGGTCAAGATTGTCTCTCCCATCGAAGGCTCACCGGCCTTCCGTGCTGGCCTCAAAACGGGCGACCTCATCACCAAGATTGACGACACCTTCGTCAAGGGCTTGACCATGGACCAGGCCGTCAAGCGCATGCGCGGCGAGCCCAGCACCAAGGTGGTTCTCACCATCTTCCGCAAGAACGAAAACCGCAGCTTCCCCGTCACCATCGTGCGCGAAGAAATCCGCGTGCAAAGCGTGCGCGCCAAGATTGTCGAGCCGGGTTACGGCTGGGTGCGCGTCAGCCAGTTCCAGGACCGCACCGTCGAAGACTTCGCCACCAAGGTGGCCGCACTCTACAAGGAAGACCCCAAGCTCAAGGGTCTGGTGCTCGACCTGCGCAACGACCCGGGTGGCCTGCTCGAAGGGGCCATCGCCATTTCTGCGGCCTTCCTGGCCCCTGACGTGACCGTGGTCTCGACCAACGGCCAGTTGCCTGAGTCCAAGCAAACCTTCAAGGCCCGCTCCGACGACTACACCCGTCGCTTTGGTGCCGACCCGCTGGCCAAACTGCCCGCCGCACTCAAGAAGGTGCCGCTGGTGGTGTTGGTCAACGAAGGGTCCGCTTCAGCCTCCGAAATTGTTGCTGGGGCCCTGCAAGACCACAAACGCGCCACCATCCTGGGGGCCCAGACCTTCGGTAAGGGCTCGGTGCAGACCGTGCGTCAGCTCACCGCCGACACCGCACTCAAGATCACCACCGCCCGTTACTACACCCCCAGCGGACGCTCCATCCAGGCCACCGGCATCGTGCCCGACGTGATGGTGGACGAATCTGCCGAAGGCAATCTCTACTCGGCCCTGCGCGTGCGCGAGGCCGATCTGGAAAAGCACATCGGCAACGGCCAAGGTAAGGACGAGAAAGACGAAGCTCGCGAAAAAGCCCGCGAAGAAGCCCTCAAGAAGCTCGAAGAGGCGCGTGGCAAAACCAACGAACCGCCCAAGCCCCTGCCTGAATTTGGCTCGGCCGAAGACTTCCCCCTGCAACAGGCCCTCAACCAGCTCAAGGGCAAGCCGGTGGTGGTGTCCAAGACCATGACCGAGCGCAAGCCCGAAGACGCCCAGGCAAAGTGACCCCCTCGGGGCAAGCGATCCGGTGATGTATCTGGACGACGATCAGCAACTGCGTTACAGCCGCCACCTTCTGCTCGACGAGTGGTCTGAAGACGCGCAAAGACAACTGCTGAACGCCCACGCCCTGGTCATCGGTGCCGGTGGACTCGGTGCTCCGGCCCTGATGTACCTGGCGTCCTGCGGGGTCGGACGCATCACCGTCGTTGACCCTGACACGGTGGACCTCACCAACCTTCAACGCCAGATCGCCCACACCACCGCACGCATCGGTCAACCCAAAGTCTTGTCGGCCGAGCTCGCGATGGCCGAGCTCAATCCCGGTGTGCAGGTACATGCCATCGCCGAGGCCGCTGACGAAGCCCTGCTCGACACCTGGGTGCCCCAGGCCGACGTGGTGCTCGACTGCACTGACCGCTTTGCCATCCGCCAGACCATCAACCGCGCCAGCCGCAAGCATGGTGTGCCCTTGGTATCGGCGTCTGCCGTGCGCTTTGACGGTCAGATCAGCGTGTTTGACCCGTGCACAGCCACGTCGCCCTGTTACGCCTGCCTCTTTCCTCCCGACGCACCGCCCGAAGAAACCCGCTGCGCCCTCATGGGTGTCTTCGCCCCTGTGGTTGGCATGATGGGCGTGATGCAGGCTGGCGAAGCAGTCAAGCTGCTGGCCGGTCTGCATGCCCCTGGCGTGCCTGGTCACCACCAGTCGCTGGCCGGACGCCTGCTGCTTCTTGACGGGCGCGACTGGTCCTGGACCACCTTGCGCGCGCACCGCGACCCCGACTGCCCTGTCTGCGGCAACAGCCCTCCGGCGCAGCCCGGACCCTCAACCTGATGCCTGACATGAACAATCCCAAAGACCTGCTTGAACGCAACTTTCCCACGGCCGATCAGGAAGCACGCCAGGCCCGCCGACCTTCGTTGTACGCGGGTGAAGACAGCAGCTACGAGCTGGCTTTTGCCGACAACGACTTCCTGTTGCACCCTGATCTGCGTCCGGTGCGCATGCAACTCGAACTGCTCAAGCCTGAAATGGTGCAACGCGAGGAGAACATCGAGTCCACCATCGTCGTGTTCGGCAGCGCCCGCATCCTGGCCGCTGAACAAGCTCAGCTCATGCTGCAAGATGCGGAAGCACTGCCTGGCGGTCCGGCCCGTGAGCACGCCTTGCGCCTGGCCCACCGCCACGTTGACATGGCCCGCTTCTATGAAGAAGCGCGCGCCTTTGCCAGCCTCGTCACCGAACACTCCACCCGGCTCCCCACGCCCATCTACGTCGTCACCGGCGGTGGGCCGGGCGTCATGGAGGCCGGCAACCGGGGTGCCTTTGAAGTCGGTGGCAAAAGCCTGGGACTCAACATCGTGCTCCCCCACGAGCAAGAGCCCAATCCCTACATCACGCCGCGCCTGTGCTTCCAGTTCCACTACTTTGCGCTGCGCAAGATGCACTTCCTGATGCGCTCGATCGCACTGGTGTGCTTTCCTGGCGGTTTTGGCACGCTCGACGAACTGTTTGAAACCCTCACCCTGATGCAGACCGGCAAATGCCGCAAGCGTCCGGTGCTGTTGTTCGGGCGCGAGTTCTGGACCAAGCTCATCAACTTCGATCACCTGGTGGACACCGGCATGATCAGCCCCGAAGACCTTGACCTGTTCCGCTTTGTCGAGACAGCCGACGAAGCCTGGGAGACCCTGCAACAGGTCTATGGACTGGGTCAGCACACCAACCCCGAAAGCGCCAGCGGCTGGTGAGCACCATGAACGCCGCGTCATCTTCCCCTCTGCAGCGCGTGCGCCTCATCGGTGCGCCCACCGACATCGGTGCCAGCATGCGCGGCGCTGCCATGGGGCCGGAGGCACTGCGCGTGGCCGGACTGCAAGCGGCGCTCACCCGCCTCGGGCTGGACGTGCGCGACGGCGGCAACCTGCAAGGCCCGCCCAACCCTGAACAAGCGGCGCACCAGGGCTACCGCCACCTGCCCGAGTGCGTGCAATGGAACCGCGCTGCCTACCACGAGGTCAGCGAAACCCTGCGCAGCGGAGCCGTGCCGCTCCTCATGGGCGGCGACCACAGCCTGGCCATCGGTTCCATCAGTGCCGTGGCCGCGCATTGCCGCGACAGCGGCCGCAACCTGCGGGTGATCTGGCTCGATGCTCACGCCGACTTCAACACCAGCGACATCACCCCCAGCGGCAACCTGCACGGCATGCCCGTGGCAGTCCTGTGCGGCCACGGCCCCGAAGCCCTGCGCCATCTCGGTGCGCCCATGCATGACGTGCCCACCGTGCAGCCACACGAACTGCGCCTGATCGGCGTGCGCAGCGTGGACCCGCTTGAGAGGCGTTTTGTGCACGCACAAGGACTGGATGTGGTGGACATGCGGCACCTTGACGAGCAGGGTATCCGGCAGGTCATGGCGCAGGCGCTCATGGGTGTGAACGAGCACACGCACCTTCATGTCAGCTTCGATGTGGACTTCCTCGATCCGGAGATCGCCCCCGGCGTTGGCACCCCTGTGCGCGGTGGGCCGTCCTACCGCGAAGCCCAGCTGTGCATGGAGATGCTGGCCGACACCGGGCGGCTGGGCTCGCTTGATGTCGTCGAACTCAACCCCGCGCGCGACGTTCAGAACCGCACGGCCGAGATTGTGGTGGACCTGCTCGAAAGCCTGTTTGGCAAGAGCACCTTGATGCGATCTCGACCGTGAGTACCGCGCACATCCCCAAACCCATGCGTCCCCGTGCAGGGGGCAAGACCGGCCTGATCCTGAGCGGAGGGGGCGCGCGCGCCGCCTACCAGGTCGGCGTTTTGCAAGCCCTGCAGGTGATCCGTCGCGATGCGGGCGAGCGCCGACGCGGCAATCCGTTCCAGATCATCACCGGCACCTCGGCCGGGGCGCTCAACGGATTGGCCCTGGCTTGTCAGGCCGATCACTACGAACTCGCCTTGCGCGTCATGGTGGACGTCTGGCGCGACTTTCGTGCCGAGCAGGTGTACCGCGCCGACTCGCTGGGCGTCATCCGCAGCGGCGCGCAGTGGCTCACCCTGTTTTCACTGGGATGGGCGGTGGCGCGCTGGCGGCGCATGCGTCCGCGCTCCCTGCTCGACAACAGCCCCTTGAACGACCTGTTGCCCGGACTGTTCCCGGTTCATCGCTTGCCACAACTCATGGCCGAGGGCCACCTCGACGCCGTGGCCGTGACCGCATCCAGCTACACCACGGGCGAGCACATCACCTTCTACGACAGTGCCCATGACGTCGCCCCCTGGACGCGCTCGCAACGCCTGAGCGTGCGCGATCAACTCAGCATCGACCACCTGCTGGCCTCCTCGGCCATCCCGTTCGTTTTCCCGGCGGTCAAACTGTCCGTGCAGGGACGCCCCCATTACTGCGGTGACGGTTCGATGCGCCAGACGGCCCCCATCTCACCCGCCATCCACCTGGGAGCCGACCGCATTCTGGTGATCGGCGCAGGACGCTTGCACGAGCCCGACGACCCACGCGAAACCTTTGTCGAATACCCCAACCTGGCCCAGATTGCAGGCCATGCCATGTCCAGCATCTTCCTGGACTCGCTCGCGGTGGACATCGAGCGCATGCGCCGCATCAACCACACCCTCAGCCTGATCACACCCGAGCAGCGCCAACACAGCAGCCTGCGGCCCATTGACGTCCTGGTGATCGCGCCCAGCCAACGCATCGACGAAATTGCCGCACGCCACCTGTGGGCCTTGCCCCCTGCCGTGCGTGCCATGCTGCGTGCTGTGGGGGTGTACGGTGAAGGCAAAACAGCCCGTGGCGCGGCACTTGCCAGCTACCTGCTGTTCGAGTCCTCTTTCACCCGTGAGCTGATCCACCTCGGCTTCACCGATGCCCTGGCCATGCGCAAAGAGGTCTGCACCTTCTTCGGGTGGGGCAAAGAACGCGTCCATGCCCGCACCTGACAGGCAACTTTACTTTCGACCCCGAGCGTGTTAAAGTGGAGAGCTTCGCTTTGAAAAAGGCGAAGAACAAGTTCTTTTAGAAAGGTCTCAACATGTACGCGGTCATAAAAACCGGTGGCAAACAATACAAAGTTGCTGCTGGCGAAAAAATTAAAGTAGAACAGATTGCTGCGGACGTTGGCCAAGAGATCGTGATCGACCAGGTTCTGGCAGTCGGCTCCGGCGCAGAACTCAAGGTGGGCACGCCTTTGGTGGCTGGCGCAACCGTCGTTGCAACTGTTTTGTCGCAAGGTCGTCACGACAAGATTCGCATCTTCAAGATGCGCCGTCGTAAGCACTACCAAAAGCGCCAAGGCCACCGTCAGAACTACACAGAGCTGCAAATCAGCGCTGTGAACGCCTGATCCACGCCTTCTTCGTCTAACCTCAGTCACCAAGGAGCAGATCCATGGCACAGAAAAAAGGCGGCGGTTCCACGCGGAACGGCCGCGACTCCCAACCCAAGATGCTGGGCGTGAAGGCCTTCGGCGGTCAAGTGATCTCCGCAGGTTCCATCATCGTCCGTCAACGCGGCACCCGCTTCCACGCTGGTAGCAACGTCGGCACCGGCCGCGACCACACCCTGTTCGCGCTGGTCGATGGCACCGTGTCCTTCGCCGTCAAGGGCGCACAAAACCGCAAGACCGTGGTCGTGACCCCCGTCTGATCGGTTTTCGGCAGCCCACGGGCCTGCTGAACCAAAGCCCCGGCTTGCCGGGGCTTTTGTGTTTGTCGCCCGCCCCGATTTATGCCTGAGACAGAGATAATCTCTGTCCTGGACCCACAAGGACACCCGTCTCATGAAATTCGTCGATGAAGCCACCATTGAGGTGATCGCCGGCAACGGTGGCAGCGGATGCATCAGCTTCCGTCGCGAGAAATTCATCCCCTTCGGCGGCCCCAACGGTGGCGATGGTGGGCGAGGCGGGCATATCCACGTGGTCGCTGACCGCAACATCAACACCCTCATCGACTACCGCTACGCCCGCCGCCACGAAGCGCGCAATGGCGAGCAGGGGCGCGGCTCCGACCAGTTCGGTGCGGCAGGCGAAGACATCGTCCTGCGCATGCCGGTGGGCACCATCATCCGCAACTTTGAAACCGGCGAAGTGATGATGGAATTGCTCGAGCACGGCGAAAAGCGCCTGCTGTGCAAGGGTGGCGACGGTGGCTTTGGCAATCTGCACTACAAAACCGCCACCAACCGTGCGCCCCGCAAGAAGACACTCGGCTGGCCGGGCGAAACATACAAGCTCAAGCTGGAACTGCGCGTGTTGGCCGACGTGGGTCTGCTGGGCATGCCCAATGCGGGCAAATCCACCCTGATCACGGCGGTTTCCAACGCGCGCCCCAAAATTGCCGACTACCCCTTCACCACCCTCCATCCCAACCTGGGCGTGGTGCGCGTCGGTCCTGAAAAGAGCTTCGTCATCGCCGATATTCCGGGCCTGATCGAAGGCGCTTCGGAAGGCGCGGGTCTGGGTCACCTGTTCTTGCGTCACCTGCAACGCACCCGTGTGCTGCTGCACGTGATCGACCTGGCTCCGTTTGATGACACCGATCCGGTCAAGCAGGCTCGCGCCATCGTCAACGAACTCAAAATCTACGACGAAGCGCTCTACAACAAGCCCCGCTGGCTGGTGCTCAACAAGCTCGACATGGTCCCTGAGGCCGAACGCGTCACCCGCGTGCTCGAGTTTGTGCGCCGTTACGGCTGGAAGGGTCCGGTCTTCCAGATCTCGGCGCTGACCCGTCAAGGGTGCGAGCAACTGGTGCAAACCATTTACAAGCACGTCGCCAGCATGCAGGAACACCACGAAGAGGCCGACATCCGCTTCGATGTGGAGGCCAGCCTGCCTATGGCAAAGGATCTGATGGCCCGCGCTGGTCTGTCGTATGACGAGGAACTCGAAGCCCTGATCAAGCCGAAGCAGGCCGCCGGACGCAAGACTGCGGCCAAAAAGGTGCCGACCAAGAAAGCCGCCGTCAAAAAAGTCGCAGCGAAGAAGGTTGTGGCCAAGAAGGCAGCTGTGAAGAAGGTCGCCGTGAAGAAGGCCGTCACGGCCAAGACAGCCACCGTGAAGTCGGCACCCGCCGCGCCCAAAGTCAGCACCCAGAAAGCCCCGGCCAAGAAGGCGGCCGTGAAGGTTGCGGCCAAGAAAGCCGTGAGCAAGGTCGCCGTGAAAACTGCCGCCAAGCCAGCGGTGAAGAAGACCGCAGCCAAGCCGGTGGCGGCCAAGAAAGCGGTGGCCAAGAAAGCTGCCCGCTGACCTCTCATCCCCGTTTGTCCCGACCGAGCCTGCGCCCATGAACGATGTGTTGAAGAACGCCCGCCGCATTGTCGTCAAGGTGGGCTCCAGTCTGGTCACCAATGAGGGCAAGGGTGTCGATGCCGAAGCCATTGGCACCTGGTGCCGCCAGATGGCCGCGCTGGCACAAGATGGCCGTGAGGTCATCATGGTTTCCAGCGGTGCCATCGCCGAGGGCATGAAGCGCCTGGGTTGGGCCACCCGCCCCAAGGAAATCCACGCTCTGCAGGCCGCCGCCGCCGTTGGGCAGATGGGGCTGGCGCAGATGTACGAAACCAAGCTGCGCGAGCACGGCATGGGCAGTGCCCAGGTGCTGCTCACGCACGCCGACCTGGCCGACCGCGAGCGTTACCTCAACGCCCGCTCCACCTTGCTGACCCTGCTGTCGCACCAGGTGGTGCCGGTCATCAACGAAAACGACACCGTCGTCACCGATGAGATCAAGTTCGGTGACAACGACACCCTGGGCGCGCTGGTCGCCAACCTGGTCGAGGCCGACGCCCTGGTCATCCTCACCGACCAGAAGGGCCTCTACAGCGCTGACCCGCGCCATGACCCCAGCGCCCGCTTCATCGATGTCTGCACCGCCGGCGACCCCGCGCTGGAGCAGATGGCCGGTGGTGCCGGCTCGCGTGTGGGCACTGGCGGCATGATCACCAAGGTGCTGGCGGCCAAGCGTGCGGCCGGCAGCGGTGCGTCCACCGTGATCGCCTGGGGTCGTGAGCCCGACGTGCTGGTGCGCCTCACCCAGGGCGAGGCCATCGGTTCGCTCTTCGTAGCCGACACGGCCAAGCTCACCGCCCGCAAACAGTGGATGGCCGACCACCTGCAACTGCGCGGGGCCGTGGTCATCGACGACGGCGCCGTGACCGCGCTGCGCGACGAAGGCAAGAGCCTGCTGCCCATCGGCATGACCGAGGTGGTAGGAGAGTTCTTTCGCGGCGATGTCATCGCCGTGCGCAACAGCCTGGGCCAGGACGTGGCCCGCGGCCTGGCCAACTACGCCAGCAGCGAGGCTCGCCTTCTGGTGCGCAAGGCCTCGGCCGACATCGAGGCGGCGTTGGGCTTCACCAACGAACCCGAGATGATCCACCGCGACAACCTCGTGCTGGCCTGAAGCAGAGGGTGTCAGCAGCCTGACGTGATCCCCTGAATGGGGAGGACAAAGGGTTCACCCTGTCAAGGGGTGTTCGGACGTCACGTGAGAATGAGACCTGAGACTTTTTTCACGTGTTTGTCCCCTGGAGGCTCTTCCTCATGTCCCTCAATCGCATTTTCCTTCGTTCTCAACCCTTGGCGCTGGCTGCGGTCGCGTTGCTGTCTTCTGTGGCGGTTTCTTCGGCCCAGGCCAAGAATGTCGTGTGCGTCTGGGACGTGGCAGGCAAAACAGGTGACGTGTTCGCCGCCTCCACCGATTACGCGCTGGCCATGCAGAAAAACGGCGCTGAAATGGAACTCAAGAGCTACCTTGACGAACGCGTGGCCATTGAAGACTTCCGCGCCGGCCAATGTGATGCAGTGGTCGCCACCTCTTTCCGTACCCGCCAGTTCAACAACGTGGCGGGCTCGATCGACAGCATCGGCTCCACCCTGGTGATCAAGAACGGCAAGGTCGATATCGATGCGGGTTACGAAGTGCTGCGCAAGGTTGTGCAGGTCTTCGCATCGCCTCAGGCAGCCAAGCTGATGGTCGATGGCAACTACGAAGTGGGCGGCATTTTCCCCTTGGGCGCAGCCTACCCGATCGTGCGTGACCGCAAGAACAACACGGTCGAGTCCCTCTCGGGCAAGAAGATCGCCGCGTTCGACTACGACAAGGCTCAGGGCATGATGATCCAGCGCATCGGCGCCCAGCCCGTGTCGGTGGACGTGACCAACATCGGCCCGAAGTTCAACAACGGCTTCCTCGACATGGTGACCCTGCCGGCCGTGGCCTACAAGCCTTTCGAGCTGCACAAGGGCATCGGCAAGACTGGCGGCATCGGCCGTCTGCCCATCGTGATCCCCACCGTGCAGATCATGCTCAACAAGAACAAGTTCCCCGCGGGCTTTGGCGAGAAGTCGCGTCAGTTCTGGCTCGCCCAGTTTGACCGCGCGCTGAACATCGTCAAGACCGCTGAAAAGGGCATCCCGGCCGCCACCTGGGAAGACTTCCCGGCCGAGAGCATCCCCAAGTACGCTGTGATGTACCGCGAAGCACGTCTGGAAATCGCCAAGCAGGGCATCTACAACAAGACGACCCTGAACGTGATGAAGAAGGCCCGTTGCAGCGTCAACCCGACGGATGCCGAGTGCGCCACCCCGCGTGAAATCGACTGATTGAACGGCGCACCACCCGGTTGAGGCCGGGTGTGCGGGCATCAAAGCAAAAGGCCCCGCAGGCGCAAGCCTGCCGGGCCTTTCTGTGTCTGATGTGCGCGCCAGCGCTCAGTAGCGTGAAGCGGGGGTGGTGTGGCGGTGCGCGTCGTCCGCAGAGATTTCGTCGCTCTCCGAGGTCCCGTCGTGGGCCTCATCCAGCCGGTGCGAACGCATGCTGCCGCGCAGGAAGCGGTTGCCCGGCACCTGCGGCTTGGGCAGAAAACGGGCCAGCTCGGACAGGGCCATCTCGTACACCCCACGCTTGAACTCGATCACGCTTTCCAGAGGCACCCAGTACTCGTGCCAGCGCCAGGCGTCGAACTCGGGGTGGTTGGTGGCGCGCAGGTTCATGTCGCTGTCGCGGCCCGTGAGTTGCAGCAGGAACCAGATCTGTTTCTGACCGCGGTAATGACCGCGCGCATCCTTGCGGATGAAGTGCATCGGCACCTCATAGCGCAGCCAGTCGCGCGTTCGCGCAATGATCTGGACATGGTCGGGCAGCAAGCCCACTTCTTCGTGGAGCTCGCGGAACATCGCCTGCTCAGGCGACTCACCGTACTTGATGCCGCCTTGGGGAAACTGCCAGGAGTGGGTGCGGATGCGCTTGCCCCAGAAGACCTGGTTACGGTGATTGAGCAGGATGATGCCGACGTTGGGCCGAAAGCCTTCACGGTCGAGCATAATCAACTCCAAATTTTCAACTGGTTTCATTATTGCACCGCTGCGCCGGATCGCCTAGTGTGGTCATCACGGAACCCCAGCGGTGCCTTTGCATTGGTTCCCATGAAAGCCTCTCAGTTCTTCATCTCCACCCTCAAGGAAGCCCCGGCCGATGCCGAGATCGTCAGCCACAAGCTGATGATGCGCGCCGGTCTGATCAAGAAGTTGGGTGCCGGCCTCTACAACTACATGCCGATGGGCCTGCGCAGCATCCGCAAGGTCGAGGCCATCATCCGTGACGAGCTGACCCAGGCCGGCTGCGTCGAGCTGGTCATGCCGGTGGTGCAACCTGCCGAGTTGTGGGAAGAAACCGGACGTTTCGAGAAGATGGGCGAGGAAATGCTGCGGTTCAAGGACCGCCATGGCCGCGACTTCGTGATCCAGCCTACCGCCGAAGAGGTGATCACCGACATCGCCCGCCAGGAATTGCGCAGCTACCGTCAGCTGCCCAAGAACTTCTATCAGATCCAGACCAAGTTCCGCGACGAGCGTCGTCCGCGCTTTGGCATCATGCGCGGCCGCGAGTTCACGATGAAGGACGCCTATTCCTTCGACCGTGACGTCGAGAGCGCCGGCAAGACCTACGACGGCATGTTCGCCGCCTACACCCGTATCTTCGAGCGCCTGGGCCTGCAGTTCCGCGCCGTGGCCGCCGACACCGGTGCCATCGGTGGCGACCGTTCGCACGAGTTCCAGGTGATCGCCGACACGGGCGAAGACGCCATCGTGTACTGCCCCACCAGCGACTATGCCGCCAACATCGAGCTGGCCGAGGC
>JAGOKC010000100.1 GCA_017994835.1 Aquabacterium sp.
AGATGCCGTCCGAGATGAGCGAGCGTGATGTGGTCGTGGTGGACCCGATGCTGGCCACGGGCAATTCGGCCGCCGCGGCGGTGGCGCGCATCAAGCAGCTGAACCCGAAGTCGATCAAGTTCGTGTGTCTGCTGGCGGCGCCCGAAGGTGTGGCCGTGATGCAGGCGGCGCACCCCGATGTGGACATCTACACCGCGGCGGTGGACCGCTGCCTCAACGACCACGGCTACATCCTGCCCGGCCTGGGCGATGCGGGCGACCGCATTTTCGGCACGAAGTAAGCCGGGCAGCGTCGCCCTTACAGCCCCAGCTTCTGCGCGACGTAGTCGGCGTCTTTGTCACCGCGGCCCGAGAGGTTGATCAGGATGTGCTGGCTCTTGGGCAGGGTGGGCGCCACGCGAATCGCCCAGGCCACGGCGTGGGCGCTTTCCAGCGCGGGGATGATGCCTTCCACGCGCGAGAGGGTCATGAAGGCATCCAGGCACTCCTGGTCGGAGGCTGTCTGGTAGTCGACGCGGCCGAGGTCCTTGAGGTAGCTGTGCTGCGGACCCACGCCGGGGTAGTCCAGGCCTGAGGCAATCGAGTGCACGGCCGAGGGCGTGCCGTCGTCGTTCTCCAGCACGTAGCAGGCCATGCCATGCAGCTCGCCGGGCTTGCCCTTGCTCAGGGTGGCGGAGTGGCGGCCGGGCTTGTCCAGGCCTTCGCCGGCGGGCTCGACGCCGACCAGGTGCACACCTTCGTCGCCCAGGAAGGCGGTGAAGATGCCCATGGCGTTGGAGCCCCCGCCTACGCAGGCGGCCACGTGGTCGGGCAGGCGGCCGTGCTTGGCCAGGAACTGCTCGCGCGCTTCCTTGCCGATGATGGACTGGAAGTCACGCACCATTTTCGGGAAGGGGTGCGGGCCCACGACCGAGCCGATGGCGTAGATGAAGCGGGTGGGGTCTTTGAGGTATTCCTCGAAGGCGCTGTCCACGGCTTCTTTCAGGGTGGCGGCACCGCGGGTGACGGGCACCAGCTTGCAACCCAGGATCTTCATCTTGGTGACGTTGGGGTGCTCTTTTTCAATGTCCACCTGGCCCATGTGGATCTCGCACGGGATGCCAACCAGGGCGCAGGCGGTGGCCAGGGCCACCCCATGCTGGCCAGCACCGGTTTCGGCGATCACCTTGCTTTTGCCCATGAACTTGGCCAGCAGAGCCTCACCCAGGCAGTGGTTGATCTTGTGCGCGCCGGTGTGGTTGAGGTCTTCGCGCTTGAGGTGAATCTGCGCGCCGCCCAATTTTTCCGACAGACGACGGGCGTGGAAGATGGGGCTGGGACGGCCGACGTAGTCGGCAAACAGCGAGGCGAGTTCTTGCTGGAAGTCTTCGCGCTGGCGGATGGTTTCGTAGGCGACGTTGATGTCGTCCATGGCCTGCTTGAGGTGCGGGGGCACCAGTTGACCACCGTAGGGGCCGAAGTAGCCTTCGGCGTTGGGCATGGGGGCGAAGGAAGTGGGCGTGCTCATGGGTGAAGAAGCCGGATCAGGCAGTCAATAGGGTTCAACGTCGGTCAAGCAGGCCGACACGCGGTCGCGTCAAAATGTCAAGCATAGTCCGATCAGGTGGGTGGACCCCTTGATGGCAGTCAGTTTTGCTTGGGATCAGTCGCCTGCTGCTGGATGTCTTGCATCCGGGAAAGTCTGGGGCGAAACGCTCAGTCTGCACACCCGCGCGGGGTGGTACTGTTTCCCGACGTTTCTTGAACGCATTCAGCTTGGTCATGTCGCCTTCCGAATCCAGGTCACTGCGCACGCGTCTGATTTGCGCGGTGCTGCACCACGACCTTGCCCAACGCATACGCATCATCCGAACGCTCATGAGCGTTTTTGCCTGGAGCGTCACGTTAGGACTCTTTTATGTGTTCTACGTCTTTGGCATGGCCAAGCGAGAGGCCGTGGTGGTTTTCGTCATCGGTTTGATCGGGTTCAATTCCCTTTTCTACGCGATGATTCGCTTCGATTGGAACTTGCGGTTCAAAGACCCCAGCTTGACGCTGCTGCAATTGGTGGCGGTCAACATCATCTCCATCCCTGCCGCCCACTTCTTGAACGCCGAGGCGCGCGGGATTTCATCGGTCTTTTTCATCCTGGGGTTTGCGTTTGGGGTGTTCAAACTCAAATTCAAGGAAATGTTGACGCTGGCTGCTGCGCTGGTTGCATCGGTGTCTGCAGAGGTGATGTGGACGGTTCGGCAGGGCGATTTGAGTCTGAGCTTTGCCATCCCTTACTGTCTGACACTGGCCACTGCCCTGCCGCTGTTCTCAGCTTTTGGGGCCTATTTCAGTCAGTTGCGCAGCCAGATGCGCAAAGCCAAGGTGGCGGCGGAAGCGGCCAGCCAGACCAAGGGGGAGTTCCTGGCGTTGATGAGCCATGAGCTGCGCACGCCCATGTCGGGCATCATCGGCATGCTCAATCTGGCTTTGCGCGAACAGCTCACTCCTGCGGCGCGCGAGCGGCTGGAGTTGGCCGCTCAAAACGCCAATTCCTTGCTGCACATCCTCAATGACTTGCTGGACGTGTCCAAAATTGACGCTGGCAAATTGCAGGTCGAGCGCATCGATTTCGACTTGCGCGTTGACTTGCACCATGCTTTGGCTTTGTTGAGCGAGCGCGCCCGCGACAAGAGCATCGCGTTTGACGTGACGTTCGACGAAGCCTTGCCCCGCTATGTGGTGGGTGACCCCACCCGCGTGCGGCAGGTGTTGCTGAACCTGGCGGGCAATGCCTTGAAGTTCACCAGCAGTGGCGGCGTGCACATCAAGGTGGAGCTGGCGCGCAAGGAAGGTGACACCTGTTGGGTGCACTTTGAAGTCAAGGACACGGGCATCGGCATTCCGCAAGACGCCTTGTCGCGCCTGTTCCAGCAGTTCGAGCAGGCCGACTCTTCCACCACCCGACGTTTTGGGGGCACGGGCTTGGGTCTGTCGATCACCAAGCAGCTGGTGGAATTGATGGGCGGCAGCGTCGGGGTACGCAGCACGGAGGGACTGGGCAGCATTTTCTACTTTGATCTGCCGCTCCAGGAAGGCCAGGCACCTCAGCTGGCACCTGTCGATGTGTCAACGCCGCATCCCTATACCTTGCGCATTCTTTGCGCCGAAGACGTGTACACCAACCAGGTCATCATCAAAAGCCTGCTGGAGGACATGGGCCACGAATGTGATCTGGTGGAAAACGGCGAAGCGGCGCTCGAAGCCCTGAGTCGGGGTGACTACGATCTGGTGTTGATGGACGGCCGCATGCCGGTGATGGACGGCTTGCGGGCGACGCGGCATTTGCGCGAGGGTCATTACGGCAGCCTGATCTTCCCCCACAAGACGGTGCGGGTGGTGGCCCTGACCGCCAACGCATCGGAACAGGACCGGCGCAAGTGCCTGGAAGCGGGCATGGACGATTTTCTGCCCAAGCCGATCAGCGAAGTGGCGCTGCACCGCACCTTGTCCCAAGCGATTGATGCCTGCCTGATGGCAGGGCGTCGCTTGACACCGCGCGGACAAGCCCAGGACGTGGCCCAGGCGGTGTCCAATCTGGATGCGCTGCTGGGCCTGTCACCTGAGGCGGGGGAACCGCCAGCGAGTGCAGCGATGCCTGTTGGGCCTGTGGGCCACGCTGAGCCCCAGGCCAAACCTCACCCGCCCGCTGCAGGCAAGGTGCCGCTCAAGCAGCGGCTGCAGGAGGCCTTCCGCAGCGATGCGCCGGGTCGTTTGGCCGAATTGGAGTCGGCCCTGGAAGCTGGAGATTGGAGCCAGGCCGCCATCGTGGCGCATGGGTTCAAGGGCAGCATTGCCTACATCTGGCCTGATCACCCCGTGGTGGAGTTGTGCGCCAACATGGAAAAGTGGGCCGATGCGGGCGAGCGTGAGCGTTTATCCAAAGGGGTGCAGGAGTTGCGCGCAGCGGTCGAGTCCTTGATAGCGTCCGCAGCGATTGCGTGACAGATGCGACAAATGCCCCGATGATTTTCCTCCGACGAACCCATCAATTCGGACAAGGTGCGTAGCATGAGCGAGGTCCGCATCTCGATGCAAACAGGCTTGGTCGCTACAAAAATCACGCTGCTGACATGAAGATTCTGATTGTCGACGATGACATCATCTCGCGCATGGCGCTCACCGAGGTGGTCGAACAATGCGCACCCGGCTACCGCATTGCGGAGGCCGCAGATGGCCAGGCTGCATGGGACATGCTGCAGCATGATGTGCCGCCCATGCTGGTGTGCTGTGACGGCCGCATGCCCCGTATGTCGGGATTGGATCTTTTGCGGCGCGTGCGCATGGACGTCAACCACAATGCGCTGCCTTTTGTGATGATTTCCTCGGCGTCCGACATGGACAGCATCAAGAAGGCGGCCACGGCCGGCATCAACGGTTACATCGTCAAGCCGTTTGATCCCACTGACGCGGAGCAGCGCTTGAGCAGGGCGCTGGCCGATGCCAACAACCGCATGATGGAGGAGCCTCAAGCAACCCTCCAGCGCCTGAAAATCACGCCAGATCGGTACTCGGCATACATCCAGGCCTTGAGCACTGTGACGTCCAAGGCGCTTCAGGCGATTGATCAGCCCCCACTGGATTTCAAGGCCTTACGTCAGAGCGTGGAAACGCTCAAAACCGGATGCCAAACCCTGGGCTTGTGGCGCGCCGAACGTCTATTGACGCTGATGTCGTCCAGGATGCAGGCTACTGCCTACACGCGAGAAGTGCTCAGTGAAATCCATCAGCAGCTGGAGCGTCAGCTGGTGAGGTTGTGAGCGTTTGCATTCAGCGGCCGCGAAAGGCCGAGGGCGTCATGCCAGCCCAGCGCTGAAACGCATGAATGAAGGCGGCCGATTCGGCATAGCCCAGTTGCTGAGCGATCGCTTCGATGGGCAAGGTGGTGTGACACAGCAGGTGCTGCGCCTTGATGTAGCGCGCTTCGGCCAGCAAATCGCGGAAATTGCGTCCTTCTGCAGTCAATTGCCGCCGCAAGGTGCGTTCGGAAAAACCCAGCGCACGGGCCACATCTTCGACCGAGGGGTAGCTGCCGCTGAACACGCCGAGGTGGGTGAGCACCCGGTCGGCCAGGGTCTCGGTGCTGGTGGCCTGGGCCACGAGCTGCTGGTCGCACATGCTGCGGTACATGGCGTGGGCGTTGGGGTCGGCCGAGGGCAGGCGCAGTTGCAGGTGCTCGTTGCGCAGCCAAAAGCGCGACTCGGTCTCGCCAAAGCGCACGGGGCAGCCGAAGTAGGCCTCGTAGTCGGCCGCTTCGGGCGGGCGCGGGTAGGGCATGTCGATGCGCTCGGCGTGGATGTCCACGCCCAGGGTGAGTTGCATGTCACGCACCAGCTTGTAGGTGCCCGAGACCTCACCATCGACCCGGAAGCGGAAGGCGCGCGGCGTCATGGGCATGGGCTTGAGCACCAGGGCGCTGAGCTTGTCGCCTGGTTCCAGTCGCAGGGTGCCGAACAGGTAGGTCAACTCCTGGTAGCGAACGCCCATCCGAAATGCGTCGTAGGCCGTGGCGCAGGTCATCAAGAGCATGATGAGCGGGCCGTAGCCAGCCAGGCCGTAGAAGCCGCCGAGCTTGAGGCCCATCAGCGGGTCTTGCACGATTTCAGCGAGATCGGCGTAGATGCGCAACTCGCGGGAGCGGTCGATGCGGGTGCTGGGGTCGAGCTGGGCCAGGGTCAGGCCGTGGCGAGCGAGCACGGGCTCGGGGTCCTCGCCCATTTGCTTGAGGCCTTGCACCATGTAGATCAGGCCGAGAATGGATCGGGTGCTCATGAAAGTGTCAATTCGAGGGGGAGGGTTGACCCGTAAATTCGCGCTTGGGCATCCGGTTTTGGCCGAAACGATCAATTTCTGGTCGAATCTAGCATGGTCTGGATCAAGTCTGGACCGCACCATGGCAGCACTTCACCCCCTTCCACACGTTCCACCGAGGTGCCGCATGACCGCTCCCATCACCCCCTCCACCCAGGTTCACCATGTTGAGGTGGCCATTGCGGGCGCCGGTTTCGGTGGCCTGTGCATGGCCATCAAGCTGCAGGAGGCGGGCATCACCGATTTCGTGATCCTGGAAAAGGGTGACGACGTGGGCGGCACCTGGCGTGACAACCAGTACCCCGGTGCGGCCTGCGATGTGCAGTCGCACATGTACTCGTACTCGTTTGCGACCAGCCCGAAGTGGACCAAGCGCTACGCGCCGTGGAACGAGATCCAGCAGTACATCCTGGACGTGACCGAGCAGTACCGCCTGCGCCCGAAGATCCGCCTGCAGCAGGAGGTGGTGAGCGCGGTGTTCAACGAGGGCACGGGCCGCTGGACGGTGAAGACGGCCGGGGGCGACACCTACATCTGCCGCCATTGGGTGCTGGCCTCGGGCCCGCTGCATGTGCCGGCGATCCCCAAGATCAAGGGCCTGGACCAGTTCCAGGGCAAGGTGATGCACTCGGCGCAGTGGGACCACGGCTATGACCTGCGCGACAAGCGCGTGGCGTCGATCGGCACGGGCGGCTCGGCGATTCAGTACGTGCCCGAGATCGCACCCAAGGTGAAGCAGCTGCATGTGTTCCAGCGCACGGCGGCCTGGGTGATCCCGCGTGACGAGCGTTCGTACTCGGCCTTCAGCAAGAAGATGTTCGCCGCCCTGCCCTTCACGCGCACGCTGCACCGCTGGCGCTGCTACTGGACCAACGAGTCGCGCGTGTGGCCCATCTT
>JAGOKC010000101.1 GCA_017994835.1 Aquabacterium sp.
CCCGTGTGGATGTCGAGGTCGAGGTTCTTGAGGTTGTGCTGACGGGCACCGCGGATGCGGATATCGGACATGGGTCACCTTGGGCGAGGGGTTTGCCGCAGGAGGATGCCCGCAGCATGAGCGCGCAAACATTCTAGAGACGCCAGAAAGTCACGGTACACCGGTGGGCGAATATTCTGGCGACAGGCTGGCGTCACCTACCGTTGCGATAATGAAACCTTGAACGGGAGGGCGATTTGCAATTTGTGCTGGATTTGCTGCTGGGACGTGAAGCCAGGCAGCGGGGCTATGTGCTCCGCACCTTGCTGGCCGCCTTCAGCTATCTGCTCGGCGTGCTGATTGCCGAGGTGGCCCTGTCAATCGGTTTGGCAGAGGTCGGTCCGGCGCGCGTGTTCGAGGCGGCGTCGCTGCTGGCCGCCTCCATCAGCTACGGCATGGTGCGTTGGGGATGGACACGAAATTTCCGTGATCCCGCCCTGACCATGACCCAGATGCTGATTGGCGAAACCATGGCGGTGGTGGCCTATGTCAACTTTTACGAGTTTCGGGGTGCGCTCATTGGTTTGAGCGTGGCGGTGACCTCGTTTGGCACCTTCAACCTGTCGCGCAACCGGCAATGGGCCGCCAGTTTGTATGCCTTGCTCACCATGGGGTCGGCCATGCTGTGGATGAGCGTGTACGACCCGATGCGTTATCCGCCCGAAGTGGAGGCGGTGAATTTTCTGATCCTGCTGATCCTGCAGTTGGTGGGGGCCTTGCTGGGTGCACAGTTCGGTGAGATGCGTCGGCGTTTGCGGACACGCAAGCGCGAGCTGGAAATTGCCGTGGACAAGATTCAGGAACTGGCCAATCGCGACAGCCTGACCGGGCTGTACAACCGCCGTTACGCGCAAGAGATGATCGACCACCATGTTCATCTGAAAGTCCGCAATGGGCGACCCTTGACCCTGGCCTTGATTGATCTGGACCACTTCAAGCAGGTCAATGACCAATATGGCCACGCGGTCGGTGATCAGGTGCTGCAGACGTTTGCGCAACAGGCCCGCCAGCTCACGCGGGATGCCGACATCGTGGCCCGTTGGGGGGGCGAGGAGTTCCTCATTGCCATGCCGGAGACCTCGGCCGAAGGAGCCGCGCTGCTGGTCGAGCGTTTGCGAGAGGTGCTGGATGCCGTGCGCATCAGCGACGAGGTGCCGAGTCTGCGTGCGGCATTTTCGGCCGGCATTGCAGCGCACCGACAGGGGGAGTCGTCGGACCAGACCGTGATCCGGGCCGACCAGGCCTTGTATCAGGCGAAAGAGACCGGGCGGCACCGCAGCGTGGTGGCCGATGCCCACTCCGACGCCTGACCCGTTCAGGCCGGGATCAGCGCACCAGCAGCACCGGGGTTTTGCAGCCAGCCATGACCTTGGTGGCGACCGAACCTGTCACCAGATTCATCAGGTTGCTGTGGCCATGCGAGCCCATGATGATCAGGTCGTACTTGCCCTTTTCAGCCATCTTGGCGATGACATCGGGCGCGTGACCGATCTTGCCGACATAGGCGGTGTTCATGTCGTGTTTGCTGGTGAACTTGCGGATGGGCTTGAAGATCGCGTCCACCGTGTCGTCGTAGTAAGACTTGAGCTGCTCGGGCGGGAACATGGCGGCCGCATGAGGCGGGATCTGCGGCACCACCGTCAGCACGGTGTACTCGTGTTGGCCCGTCAGCCATTCGTCGTGCGTGGCCAGCCAGGCCAGCATGCGCTTGGTGAAGGCGCTGCCATCGACGGGGAGCAAGATCTTCATGGGGGTTCCTCGGTTGTGTCAACAAAACAGCTTGCCAGGCAAGCATCGCGATCAGTCTAGACCCGAACGCAACAGCTGCCATCGTAGCCGCTCGACTCGCCTTTGTGACCATGCCCGCGTGCGTTGCTGACCACGCGCGTGACGCCCGTTTCATGGCGCACCAGGTAATCGTGGCGGCAGTGCAGGTGGCCGTGGATCCAGAGGTCCACACCAGGCATCAAGGCGTCGTCGGCATTGCAAAAGCTGGCCGTGCCGGGTTGTCGGCCGTAGCGCGGGTCAGCGCTGCGAAGGCTGGGGCCGAAGTGAGTGATCACTACAGTGGCATCCCAGTGCTGTTCGGCATGGGGTGTCATGGCCAGCGTGTCGGCCAGCCACTGGCGGCAGCGCAGGGCTTCGGCGCGCACCGCTTCCGGGTCGAACGGTCGGCACGCACGGGTGGCGCGCATCACCTTGACGAAGTAATGGGCGGCGCGCATGGCCTTGGCCCGCTGCGCCTCACCGAACAGATCGAAATCGCACCAACGGGTGGTGCCGAGAATGCGGATCACGCGGCCATCCGGGGCGTTGACGAACAGGGTCTCACGCTCCAGCAACGTCAGACCGAGTTGCGCGGAACGCGCGCGCAGGCCCACGAGCGCCTCGTCCACGTCGCGGCCATCGAACTCGTGGTTGCCGGGCACAAACAGCACCGGCACGGGCCAGTTGGCAAAGCGTGACAGGCCTTGCCAACTGCTGTCCACATCGCCAGCGAGCACCAGCAGGTCGGCAGCCGGAGCCGGGGTGGGGGCGAAATGCTCGGTTTCCAGGTGCAGGTCAGACAGAACCTGCACCGTCAAATGACCGTCAGCACGCAATCAGTTGGCCCCGTGGCAGTTCTTGTACTTCTTGCCGCTGCCGCAGTGGCAGGGGTCGTTGCGGCCAAGCTTGGGATGCTCGCGGATCACGGTTTCGACCTTGTGGCTTTCGGCCAGGCCGATCTGGGCGAGGTCCACCACGTCGAACACCAGGGCTTCGATGGCCTCGTCGATGCCCTTGAGCGGGTGTTCTTCGTCCAGGGCCTTGGTCATGGCCTGCTGGGTTTCGTCCTGATCGGGCAGGTGACGCCAGATGGAGTCCAGCAGATCCGGCACGCCTGCCAGCGCGGCTTCTTCGAGTTGCGGGAAGTTGGCCAGCGCCCACTCAAAACCAGCAGCCCAGTAGCCGATGCCTTCCAGTGCATCCTTGCCTTCAGCCGGTTTGCCGTCGTCGTCTTCGATCATCGGGACGATGGGGTCGAACCAGCCGTCTTCGAGGATGCCACGCAGGATTTCGTCCTTGCGGCGGGTGATCAGGCTGATCAGGCGGTCGTGCTGGGCTTCGCTCCAGCCCTCGATGCCGGGCTCGGGCATGCCGTCGGTGCCGAAGATCGGGGGCAACCAGTCTTCTGGGTCGAGCAGCACCGGCTGGACCAGAACGCCAGCGAGGTAGCCGTCCAGGATCACGGCATCCACGGTTTCAAAGGGCGCGGGCACAGCGGCCAGCAACTCGTCGATTTCGTTGATGTCGGCGTCGGTGAGCGCAGGCGTTTTTTTCATGGTCGGGCAATTGAGGGCGTCAAAACCCGCATTGTGCGACAAGGGGCTGCGCTTGACCATCCCGAGGACCCCACAAAGCCCTCGGAACGGCTCGCATCAGCGTTGCGCCGCTTCCTGCAACTGTTGCAGCGCGGTCGGGTCTTCAATGGTGCTGAGGTCGCCCGTGTCGCGGCCCTCGCACACCGCTTGAATGGCGCGGCGCAGCATCTTGCCAGAACGGGTTTTGGGCAGCATGTTGACGAAGTACACCCGTGCCGGGCGGGCCACGGCCCCCAGTTGCTGGTCCACCGTGTGCATGATCTCGGCTTCCAGCGCCTTGCGACCTTCGTCGTCCACCACGCGGCTGGCGTCACGCGGCACGACAAAGGCTTTGGCGACCTGGCCCTTGAGCGGGTCGGCCACGCCCACCACGGCCACCTCGGCGACACCGGCGTGGCTGCTGATGGCCTCTTCGATCTCGCGGGTGCCCAGGCGGTGGCCGGCCACGTTGATCACGTCGTCGGTGCGGCCCAGGATGAAGTAGTAGCCGTCCGCATCGCGGATGCCCCAGTCGAAGGTGTTGTAGACCTGTTTGCCGGGGAAGGTGGACCAGTAGGTTTGCACGAAACGCTGGTCATCGCCCCAGATGGTCTGCAGGCAGCCGGGGGGCAGGGGGCCTTCGATGGTGAGCACGCCCTTCTGGTTGGCGCCGGTCAGTTCCTCGCCAGTCTGGTCGTCCAGCAGCTTGACCTGGTAGCCGGGCATCGGGAACCCCGGCGAGCCCAGGCGCGGGGTGAGCGTGGGGTCAACCCCGCGTGCCAGGCTGAGGATGGGCCAGCCGGTTTCGGTCTGCCAGTAGTTGTCGATGATGGGTTTGCCGATTGCGTCGCCGATCCACTTGGCGGTGGGCTCGTCCAGCGGCTCGCCGGCCAGGAACAGCTGCTTGAGGCTGGACAGGTCGTGGCGCTTGAGGCAGTCCGGGTCCTGCTTCTTGAGGACGCGGATGGCGGTGGGTGCCGAGAACATCACATTGACCTGGTACTTCTCGACCAGCGACCACCAAATGGCGGCGTCTGGGCGGATTGGCAGGCCCTCGTAAATGATCGTCGTCATGCCGGTGAGCAGCGGGCCGTAGACGATGTAGCTGTGGCCCACGACCCAGCCGATGTCGCTGGCGCAAAAGAAGGTCTCGCCCGGCTTGCCGCAGTACACCTGCTCCATCGAGGCGGCCAGGGCCACGGCGTAGCCGCCGGTGTCGCGCTGCACGCCCTTCGGGCGGCCGGTGGTGCCGCTGGTGTAGAGCGTGTAGCTGGGGTGGGTGGCTTCGACCCACTCGCAGGGCACGATGGCGTCCATCACGCTGCTGCGGGCGTCCCAGTAGTCCACGTCACGTGGGGTGTCCATCTCGGCGGGGGCCAGCTTGCGGTCGACCAGCAGCACGTGGGGCACGGTGTGCGTGCTTTGGCGCACGGCTTCGTCCAGCAGGGGCTTGTAGGGGATGACCTTGCCACCGCGCGAGCCCGCATCGGCGGTGACGATGACCGAAGGGGTGGCATCGTCAATGCGGCTGGCCAGCGCGTGGCTGGCAAAGCCGCCGAACACCACGGAGTGGATGGCGCCCAGGCGCACCGTGGCCAGCATGGCGATCACGGCCTGCGGGATCATGGGCATGTAGATCAGCACCCGGTCGCCCTTGCCGACGCCCAGGCCATGCAGGATGGCGGCCATGCGCTCGACCTCGACCAGCAACTGGCCGTAGCTGATCGTCTCTTCGGTGTTGGTTTCGGTGGACACGAAGACCAGGGCGGCCTGGTCGGCCCGGTCGTGCACGTGGCGATCGACTGCGTTGTGGCACAGATTGGTCAGTCCGCCGTCGAACCATTTCACAAACGGCGGGTGGCTGACATCGCAGACGGTGTCGAACGGGCGGTGCCAGTGGATGCGAGAGGCCTGTTCGGCCCAGTAAGCGTCGCGTTCGTGGATGGAACGCTTGTACAGCGCGCGGTAGCTCATGCATGCTCCTGCTTGATCCCAGCGGGTAGCCGAGGTCTCAGAAGGCAAATGCTAGTGATGGCCTCTGGGCAGCGTGAGGGGACTATCCCGTGGTGAGCTGCGCAGAGCGATTTCAGACGAACACCGCGGCGCGACGCAGCACGAACAGACCGATGACGCACAGGCCCAGCACCACGGCCCAGCGCAGCGAGAGCATGGCCCACTGCCGCCAGTGCGGCTGATTTGTGACGGTGAACATGGCCATGTTCAGCAAAAAGGACAGGGCCAGAATGACCCCCAGGGCACGAATCAGAGCCATGGTGTGGGGTCTCCGGTCTTACCAGGCGGGGGCCAGCTCGGCCATGCCGCGCGGTGCCTTGGCCTCGTCTTCGAAGGTCACGATCTCCCAGGCGTCCTGCTGCGCCATCAGGGCGTGCAGCAGCTGGTTGTTCATGGCGTGGCCCGACTTGTAGGCGGTGTAGCTGGCCAGCAGCGGGTGGCCAGCCACATACAGGTCGCCGATCGCGTCCAGGATCTTGTGCTTGACGAACTCGTCGTCGTAGCGCAGCCCGTCGGCATTGAGCACGCGGTGCTCGTCCACCACGATGGCGTTGTCCATGCTGGCACCCAGGCCCAGGCCGCGTGAGCGCATCATCTCGACGTCTTTGGTGAAGCCGAAGGTGCGGGCGCGGGCGATGTCGCGCTTGTACTGGCCGGTGCTGAAGTCGAACTCGACGCGCTGACCGGTCTGGTCCACGGCGGGGTGGTCGAAGTCGATTTCGAAGGTCAGCTTGTAGCCGTGATATGGCTCCAGGCGCGCCCACTTGAGCGTGCGGCCTTCGCCTTCGCGCACTTCCACCGGCTTGAGCACGCGCAGGAACTTCTTGGGAGCCTTTTGCAATTCGATGCCCGCGCTTTGCAGCAGGTACACGAAGGCGGCCGACGAGCCGTCGAGGATGGGCACTTCCTCGGCGGTGATGTCCACATACAGGTTGTCCAGCCCCAGCCCGGCGCAGGCCGACATCAGGTGCTCGATGGTGTTGACCTTGGCCAGACCCGGATCGCCACCGGGCGAGATGGTGGTGGCCATGCGGCAGTCGCACACCGCCCCGGTGTTGACGGGGATGTCCACCGGCTCAGGCAGGTCCACGCGGCGGAACACGATGCCCGTGTTGACCGGCGCGGGGCGCAGGGTCAGCTCGACGCGCTGGCCGCTGTGCAGGCCCACGCCAACGGCGCGGGTGAGGGATTTGAGGGTGCGTTGTGGCAGCAT
>JAGOKC010000037.1 GCA_017994835.1 Aquabacterium sp.
TGGTGCTGTGGCTGTCTCCGCCACCAATCACAATCACGGGGGCTGAATTGGTGTCACTGGAGCCGCCTGTCGACTCTGACCCCTTACCCACAGTGCTCGCTTCACCACTCATCCCCGCATTCAACACCGGCTCGCGTGTCACGCCGATGCTGGCTGGATCGTAAGCAAACTCCTGGGTTCCGACCGCTTCCTGCACGCGCTCCACGCGCAGGCCTTCAGCCAGGGCACCCGCTACACCTGAATTCAAACCTGCTGCAGGGGCATCGTCTTCAGCACCTTCATCAAGTCGTGCCACAACCAAATCAAGGCCCGTTTCGGCTTTGACCCGCGCCGACGGGGCCACATCCACCTGAGGGACCACACCGAAATGGGTTTCCCCGAGCGCGGCACCGACACGGGCTTGCAAAAACTGGCCATTTGCATCGGTCACCTCGATGCGTGCCCCTGCTGCCGCTACGATTTCGTCGCCGCTTCCCAGCGCATCACCAACTTTCAGTGAGCCTGCCGATTTGCCTCCGGCACGCATCACACGCACCAAGCCCTCTAACTGAGAGACAACGCCTGCAGAGATGTGTGTGGATGCGGCCATAGGAACCTCGAACTGTTACATTTGTAGTAATTAGAGAATACCTGAACCCCGAATGCCGTCGCTCCCCGCAGGGCACAACATTCGTGACGCAATTCATGCAATAGCGACTTCCGAGGCCATTTGGCCCCTGCCACTCAACGTTCCCTTAACGCATAAGCGTGGGCCTTCAGCACTGGCTTGAGCAAGTAAGACAGCACAGTCTTCTTGCCTGTCAACACATCGACCTCGGCTGTCATGCCTGGCAAGATGGGCATCTTCTCGCTGAAATTGGCCGCCTTCGTGCGCACCCGAACCACATAGAAAGTCTTCTGGCCGCGCTCGTCGGTCACCGTGTCGGGGCTGATGTTTTCCACCACCGCTTCCAGACCACCGTAAATGGAAAAATCGTAGGCGCTGAACTTCACCGTGGCGGCCTGACCTGGATGAATGAAGGCGATATCGCGCGGCTCAATCCGGGCCTCCAGCACCAGTGCGTCATCCAGTGGCACCACCTCGACAATGTCCTTGCCCGGCGACACCACGCCACCCACCGTGTTCGCCAGCAAACGCTGCACGCGACCCCGCACCGGCGACTTCACCTGCGACTTGTCCACCTTGTCCACCAGCGCCACCGCGCCCTGGTTCAGTGCGCTCAAGCGTGCCAGCACATCCGACAGTTCCTTGCGCACTTCATTGCGGAAGGTGAGGTCTGTTTCCTGAATCTTGCGCGAAGCCTCCAGAATCGCCGACTGAGCACGGGCGCTCTGTGCGCCGGCCTGCTCCATGTCACCTCGTGCGCGGGTCACGTCCCGCTCCAGGCGCAAGACATCCACCTCCGACACGGCACCGGTGGCCAGCAACGGACGGGTCTTGTTCAGTTCCTGTTGTGACAGGTCGAGGCTGCGCGCTGCCGAATCGCGTTTGAATCGTGCTTCGCTCAACTCCTGGCGACGCTGCGCCAACTGCTGCTCGCTGATCCCGATCAAGGCGCTCAACTCCGAACGCCGTGCCTCGTACAACTGGCGCTCCTCGTCCACAATGCGCTGCGCTTCGTCGTCGTTCACAGCGGCCTCAGGAGGCGTGAAACTTGTCCCTTCGGCCAAGGCCTTCAAACGGGCCTGCTTCACCTGCAACGCAAACACCTGAGCCGCGCTTTCACGCACCCCGGAAGTCGCACGGGTCTCATCAATCTTCAACAGCAACTGGCCTGCTTCGACCACATCGCCTTCCTTGACCAGAATCTGCGACACCACCCCGCCGTCCAGCGACTGCACCACCTGCAACTGCCGCGACGGAATCACCTTGGCCTCACCCTTGGCCACCTCGTCAATCTCGGCCAACGCAGCCCAGGCGATCAACACCACAGCCACCAGCACGGCCGACCGCACCAGCGTTTGGGCGCGAAAGGTGGCACTGCGCGACATCACCGCATCGGCCTCGACCTCGAAGGCATGCATGCCCGCCTGGGACGCGGTCTCCTGCGAGATGCGCGCACCGCCAAGCCGATCCAGCAAGCGATCAGTCCACGGGGCGAGCCACCGACGCATGCGCTCCAGCCCATTTCCCAACAGTTGACCCATCTTGAGCAAGGTGTTCATGAATGTGGTCCTGGCCTGATCAGGCGGCACGGGAAATACGACCAGCCGCCAGCGCCTGCATGATGCGCTCGCGCGGTCCGTCGGCCACGATCTTGCCCTGGTCAACCACGATGACGCGGTCCACAAAGGCCAACATGGAGGTCCGGTGCGTCACCAGCACCACCGTCTTGCCTTCCGTGAAGGCCTGCATGCGTTGTGTCACCACCGCCTCGGTTGAAAAATCCATCGCGCTCGTGGGCTCGTCCAACAGCAAAATAGGGGCGTTGTGGAGCACGGCGCGGGCAATCCCCACCCCTTGCCGCTGCCCGCCTGACAGCAGCTCACCGCGCTCACCCACCGGCATGTCAAACCCTTGCGCGTGTCGTTGCACAAACTCGTTCAAACCGGCTGTTTCAGCCGCAGAGACGATGGCATCGTCGCGCGCATGCGGCATCCCGAAGGTGATGTTCTCGCGCAGCGAACCATAGAACAGCGTGATGTCCTGCGAGACGCAGCCCAGGTTGCGTCGCACATCGGCCGGATCCAACTGTCGCATGTCGATGCCATCGAGCAAGATCGCCCCCGAAACAGGCTGATACAACCCCATGATCAACTTCTGCAGCGTTGTCTTGCCCGAACCCACCTTGCCGATCAGCGCCACCCGTTCACCGGGGTTGATCTTGAAGCTCACATCGTCAAGCGAATTACCCTGTTGACCAGGGTAGGCGAACGACACATGCCGGAACTCGATCTCGCCTTTGAACTCGGGGCGCTGAATGAAGTGATGGCCTTCAGGGCGCTCCACCGGTTGCGCCATGATCTGCTCCAGCGAGGTCATTGCTGTGCGCGCTCCCTGGTACTGCATCAGCAAACCCACAATTTGACCGGCGGGTGCCAGGGCGCGGCCCGCCAGCATGGTCGCGGCAATCATGCCCCCCATCGTCAGCTGCCGCTCGGAAATCAAATACACCCCGATCAGGATCACGCATACCGAAACCAACTGCTGCAGCGTGGCGGTGGCATACATCGCCGTCGCCGACATGCTGCGCATTTTCACGTTCAGGGTGGACAGATACTGATTGACCCGTTCCCAGCGCGACTGAATCAGGTTCTCTGCCCCCTGAGTCTTGATCGTTTCGATGCCCGTCAGGCTTTCGATCAAGGTGGCGTTGCGCTGCGCCGCAGCCTGATATGAACTCTGCGACAACTCATGCAGACGATGCTGGAACACATAGCCCGACACCATCACCACTCCGAAAACACCGATCACGGGCAGGATCAACCAAGGTGAGATCCAGGCAATCACCGCCACGAACAACAACGCAAAGGGCAAGTCGATCAGTGCGGTGACGGTGCTGGAGGCGATGAAATCGCGCACCTGCTCGAATCCGCGCAAATTGGCCGCAAACGAGCCCACCGATTGCGGACGATTTTCCAGACGCATGCCCAGCACCCGTGCCATCAAAGTGGCCGAAATTTCGACATCAATGCGCGCGCTGGCCTCGTCCACAAAATGGCTGCGCAACAGGCGGATGAACAAATCACCGCACAGCACCAGCGTCACACCGATGGCCAGCACCCACAAGGTCTCGGTCGCGTGGTTGGGCACCACCCGGTCATAGACATTCATCGAAAAAATCGGAAAGGCCAGCGCAAACAGATTGATCAGCAGCGCGGCCCACAGCACATCGCGGTACACAAAGCGCTGCGCCAGCACCGGACCCCAGAACCAGTGCCCTGATCTGGTGGCCTTGATCTCGGGCGTGCGCTCATCAAAGCGGAAATGTGGGCGTGCAAACAGCACCACCCCGGTGAAACGAGCTTCCAGCGCCTCGGTCGTCAGCGTGATGGCACCCTGACCGGTTTCAGACAGCAAGATGCGCCAATGCTGCTCGCCATCACGGCCCAGCAGCACGCAGGCCTTGTTGTCGCGCAGGATCAGGATGACGGGAAGGGTGAGGGCGTCGATCTCCGTCAGAGGCAGGCGCTGCACCCGAGTGGCCAGACCGGCTCGGGCGGCGGCACGCTCGGCCAGCGACAAGGGCAGGGCTTGCTGCGGCTGTAGCGGCAGTCCGGCCGACAAGGACGCACGTGTGGCACCTTGTCCGTGCAGGCGCGCGACCTCGATCAAACAATCAAGCAACGGATCGGGACTGATCAGATCATCCCGAACACGTGTGGCACCTGTTGGTGCTGAAACGTTTTCCTGAGCTGCGTTCATGACGTGGTGTGTGCGTCCATCTCAGCGTAGATCCGCACAGTAGATGTCAAATTGACCCCGTTGGCGATCTGCAAAATAGCGCTCCAGTGTCATTCGCACGGTTCTGAAGGCCAGATCGTCCCAAGGGATCTCGTGTTCATGAAACAAACGGGCCTCAATGGTCTCTGGGCCGGGTGCAAAGTTCGTGTCCAGCAACCGGGCGCGATAGAAAAAATGCACCTGCCCAGCCGTCACCACATTCAAGATGCTGTAAAGCCCCTGCATCTCGATACGAGCACCGGCTTCTTCGTCGGTCTCACGGGCAGCACCCTCGTCAGTGGTTTCGCCCAACTCCATGAAACCCGCAGGCAAGGTCCAGAAACCTTTGCGCGGCTCAATATTGCGCTTGCACAGCAGCACCTGATCGCCCCACACAGGCAGGGTTCCGACCACATTGAGCGGATTGACGTAGTGGATGTGAGCGCAAGAAGGGCAAACCGCGCGTTCGCGGTTGTCGTCGGCGGGCACTTTGTACTCCACCGGCGTGCCACAGACCTGACAGTGCTCGATTCGACGTGAAAACAGCATGCTGGCAGTGTAGGGCAACAACCTCCGGACCGACCGCCTGTTGCGACCGCTTCACGTCGGCTTCAGCGTGTGGTCAGCAAGGCGGTGACCCAAGGCGCAAAACTCTCCATCACCTGCAGGGGGTGTCCCCGATGCCAGAACACCGAGCGACGACACCATACCGGAGCCGCATCGCTGGCCAACAGGCCCAGCCGTTGCCACTCACGCACGATGTGCTGATGTGCTGCCGACTGCCGCGCTAGACGCTCCCCCAGCAGTGGATCACGCTGCACCTGGCGGCGCGTGAACAACAACTCGGCCAGGGGGCGTGTGCCCAAACCCTTGATTGCCTGCCACGGGCCTTTCACTGCCGACAGGGGGGTTACGCTGCGCGCCCATACGGCCGCGCGCCCATCCACCCACAGCACCACCTCGCGCACATGCCCTTCGCGACTGCGCAATGCGTCTTGCTCCTGCGGCCACAACGGCAGGCGTCCTTGACGCGTCACCTGCACTGTGACGGCACCGTGCTCGCGCAAGCGGGCCGTCAGCGAACCTGGGGCCAGCAACCAACGTCGCAGCACAGGCGACACACAGCCGCGCGGTGTGCGCAGGCGCGCCGAGTACCGCGCCGGGGTGTGGGCGTGGCTGCGGCAAATGCTGGAAACAGGGCGGGGTAGCATCGGGGCTGGATCATAGCGGCCCTTCCCGACTCGTCACATGCCCTCCCACTTCGTCAGCCCCACACCGACCTTGCCCTTGCCCGCAGGATGGCGTCCAGTGGATTTGGACGCGAGTGCGGTGCGCGCCCTCATGACGGCACGTGCGGGGGGTGCCAGCCAGCCGCCTTACGACACCTGCAACCTGGGTGACCACGTAGGCGATGCCCCCAGTGCCGTTGCGCACAACCGGCGTTTGCTGGCTGATCACATGCAGGCTGTGCCCATCTGGCTGACCCAGGTCCACGGCAACCGCGTTGTGCGCCTGAGTCACACCCCGGATCCGTCGGATCCCGATGTCATTACCCCCGTTGCTGGTGGTGCCCCCCAACCTCATGCAGATGGGTCGTTCACCACCGAGCCTGGACTGGCCTGCACCGTCATGGTGGCCGACTGTTTGCCCATCTTGCTGGCGGCACCTGGTGGGCGCGGCGTGGCCGCCCTGCACGCGGGCTGGCGTGGGCTGGCCGGGGCTGGCGTCATGCGCGGACGTGGGATCGTGCACACCGGCGTGGTCGCCTTGTGCAATGCCACCGGCTGCGAACCGGCCGAACTGCGCGCCTGGCTCGGCCCCTGCATCGGGCCGCAACGTTTCGAAGTGGGCGCAGACGTGCTGTGCGGATTCGGTCGTCACCCGGATCAGGAGGCCGGTGATGCGCGCTTTCGACCTGTCGCGCCAGGCAAATGGCTGGCTGATTTGCCGGGATTGGCGCGCGACACCTTGCAGGCTCTGGGTGTGCGCGACATCGGTGGCAGCGCAGACTGCACTTTCAGTGATGCCTCACGGTATTTTTCGTTCCGACGCGACCCCGTCACCGGCCGGCAGGCTGCCAGCATCAGCCTGATCTGAGCCCTCGGCAGTCTGGCGCGCCCGCCAATCCGCCTCCTCAGCTGCCCGGCGCGCCCGGCGACGGGCGGGCGTTGCCAGCAAATACATCACCAGCGACACAGGGGCCACGCCGTACATCAGCAAGATGATGATTGCACCCAACACCGAGCCCTGCGTGCTGGTGGCTTCGGCCAGAGCCATCATCAGGGCCACATACATCCAGGCAATTGCGACGATCCACATCAGAAGCACTCAAGAAATAGTCGAGACCAAGGGTAAACGAGAATGCCCGAGGTTGGGCTTGCGGCAAGCGATGGGGGCAAGATTGAGATATCGGTCATGCCGGACCACCAGGCGGACCGAACGATGGGTCGAATTGCGTCTTTGCAACAGTGTGACGTTGTCAGAATAACGCCACATGACTCGGCCATCATCGGATCACGGAGTGGCCAGTTCAAACAGGAGACCTATGGTTGTACCTCAAAAGCCGCGCACTGCACGCGGTGCCGCAAAACAGACTTCTTCCCCCAAGACCGAGGCACCCACCTCGTCGGCACCTGAGGCCTCGGCTTTCGAACAGATGGGCGCTGCGTTTCGCCTGCCTGGCATGGATTTCGATGCGCTCAAGGCGCAATGGCAGGCGCAGTTGAGCAAACTGCCAGGCTTCTCGCCCGAGTTGTTTCAGTCCTGGTTGCAGCAGTCCCCCATGGCGGGCTTGAACGTGCCTGGCTTCACCCCCGTCCAACAGGCGGTCGAAGCGGTCAGCCACAGCATGTCGGGTGATTTGCAGTCTCTCGCCACGCTCAAGGTCGAGCCTGACACCCTCAAGGCGGTTCAAAGCGACTACATCCAGCGTGCCACCGAACTCTGGAACCAGGCGCTCACTCAGCCTGAAACCCTCAGCGTCAAGGATCGTCGCTTTGCTGCCCCCGAATGGAGCCAAAGCCCGGCCAGTGCCTTCATGGCATCCATGTACCTGCTCAATGCCCAGACCATGCAGCGTCTGGCTGACAGCCTTGCCGGTCCTGAAAAAGCGCGTGAGCGCGTGCGTTTTGCCGTCCAGCAATGGTCTGCTGCCGCGTCGCCCAGCAACTTCCTGGCACTCAACCCGGAAGCCCTGAAAAAAGCGGTCGAAACCAAGGGTGAAAGCATCCAGCACGGCATCGAGCACCTGATGGGGGACATCCGTCAGGGCCACCTGTCGATGACCGACGAAAGCGTCTTCGAAGTCGGCAAGAACGTGGCCACCACACCGGGCACGGTCGTGTACGAGAACGGTTTCTTCCAGCTGATCGAATACACCCCGATCACCGACAAGGTTCACGCCACGCCCTTCCTGTTCGTGCCGCCGTGCATCAACAAGTACTACATCCTTGACCTGCAGCCCGACAACTCGGTGGTGCGTCACCTGCTGTCTGAAGGCCACCGCGTCTTCATGGTCAGCTGGGTCAACCCCGACGAGAGCCTGTCCAAGGCCACCTGGGACGACTACATCGAGCACGGTGTCATCCAGGCCATCGACGTGACCCGCGAGATTGTCGGCACCGACCAGATCAATGCCTTGGGCTTCTGCGTGGGTGGCACCATGCTGGGTGTGGCGCTGGCCGTTCTGGCTGCCAAGGGTCAAAAACCCGTGGCCAGTCTGACCTTGCTGACGTCCTTCCTCGACTTCTCCAGCACCGGCATCCTCGACATCTTCATTGATGAGTCCATGGTGCGCATGCGTGAGATGACCCTGGGTGCCGAGAGCCCGCAGGGTGGCGGTCTGATGAAGGGGGGCGATCTGGCTGCCACCTTCGCCTTCCTGCGCCCGAACGATCTGGTGTGGAACTACGTGGTCGGCAACTACCTCAAGGGTGAAATGCCACCCGCGTTCGACCTGCTTTACTGGAACAGTGACAGCACGAACTTGCCTGGCCCTTATTACGCCTGGTATTTGCGCCACACCTACCTTGAGAACAACCTGGTCAAGCCGGGGGCCGTGACCGTGTGTGGCGTCCCGCTCGACCTGCGTCACCTCGACATGCCAACCTTCATTTACGGTTCGCGTGAAGATCACATCGTGCCCTGGGAGTCTGCCTACACCTCGACACAGGTGGTCACCGGCCCGCGCACCTTTGTGCTGGGTGCATCCGGTCACATTGCTGGCGTGATCAACCCACCAGCCAAGAAAAAGCGCAGTCATTGGGTCACGGGTGCCAAGGTCAGGCAACTGCCCCTTGATGCCAAAGACTGGCTGGCCAGCGCCGAAGAGGTGCCCGGCAGTTGGTGGACCGCCTGGGCGGATTGGCTGAGCGAGCACGCCGGACCGATGGTGGCCGCACCCAAGAAACCAGGCAGCCGCAAATACCCTGCGATTGAAGCTGCGCCAGGACGCTACGTTCTGCGCAAAGCCTGACATTGGGCCCACACGATGGGCACTTTCTTTGAACCTTGACTGAAGGAGAAGATCTTGACTGACATCGTCATCGTTGCCGCCGCGCGTACTGCCGTGGGCAAATTTGGGGGCGCACTGGCCAAGACCCCGGCCAGTGAATTGGGGGCTGTGGTGATCAAGGACCTGCTGCGTCGCACCGGCCTGTCGGGGGACCAGATCAGCGAAGTCATCCTGGGTCAGGTGCTGACGGCCGGTTGTGGTCAGAATCCGGCTCGCCAGGCTGTGATCAAGGCTGGTTTGCCGCAAAGTGTGCCTGCCATGACCATCAACAAGGTGTGCGGCTCTGGCCTCAAGGCAGTGATGCTGGGCGTGCAGGCGATCCGTGATGGCGACGCAGAAATCGTCATCGCCGGTGGCCAGGAAAACATGAGCCTGTCACCCCACGTCCTGCCCAACTCGCGTGATGGTCAGCGCATGGGCAACTGGCAGATGGTGGACACCATGATCAACGATGGTCTGTGGGACGTTTATAACCAGTACCACATGGGCATCACCGCCGAGAACGTCGCCAAGCAATACAGCATCAGCCGTGAAGAGCAAGATGCCCTGGCCCTGGCATCGCAGCAAAAGGCTGCTACCGCGCAGGATGCAGGCAAGTTCAAGGATGAGATCGTGCCGGTCGTGATCCCCCAGAAAAAGGGCGATCCGCTTGTGTTTGATGCCGATGAGTACCTGAATCGCAAGAGCAACGCCGAAGCTTTGGCTGGCCTGCGCCCCGCCTTCGACAAGGCTGGCAGCGTGACCGCTGGCAACGCCTCGGGCATTAACGACGGTGCGGCTGCCGTGGTCTTGATGAGCGCTGAAAAGGCCAAACAACTGGGCCTGACTGTGCTGGGACGCATCAAGTCCTACGCCAATGCGGCCTTGGATCCGGCTTACATGGGCATGGGGCCGGTGCCCGCCTCCCGCCGTGCGCTGGAGCGCGCTGGCTGGCAAGCGTCTGAACTCGATCTGCTCGAAATCAACGAAGCCTTTGCCGCCCAGGCCTGTGCCGTCCACAAAGAAATGGGCTGGGACACCAGCAAGGTGAACGTCAACGGTGGTGCCATCGCCATCGGTCACCCCATTGGTGCATCGGGTTGCCGGATTCTTGTCACCCTGCTGCACGAAATGGCGCGTCGGGATGCAAAGAAAGGCATTGCATCCTTGTGCATTGGCGGTGGCATGGGCGTTGCTCTGACCATTGAACGCTGACGCACCGCGATACATCATCACACCAACAAAGAGGAGTACACCATGACCCAGAAAGTTGCATATGTCACCGGCGGGATGGGCGGCATCGGAACGGCCATTTGCCAACGCTTGCACCGTGACGGCTACAAAGTCATCGCGGGCTGTGGCCCGAGTCGCGATTTCGTCAAATGGCTCGACGAACAAAAGGCCCTGGGGTACACGTTCCATGCTTCGGTCGGCAACGTCGCAGACTGGGACTCGACCGTCGAAGCCTTCAAGAAGACCAAGGCTGAGCATGGCCCCATCGACATCCTGGTGAACAACGCCGGCATCACCCGTGACGGCATGTTTCGCAAGATGACCAAGGCCGATTGGGATGCGGTGATGGACACCAACCTCAACAGCATGTTCAACGTCACCAAGCAGGTGATCGACGACATGGTGGACCGTGGTTGGGGCCGCATCGTCAACATCAGCTCGGTCAACGGAGAAAAAGGCCAGTTTGGTCAGACCAACTACTCCGCTGCCAAGGCCGGTATGCATGGCTTCACCATGGCGTTGGCCCAGGAAGTGGCCAACAAGGGCGTGACGGTCAACACCGTCTCACCGGGCTACATCGGGACCGATATGGTGCGCTCGATTCGTCAAGATGTGCTCGACAAGATCGTGGCCACGATTCCTGTCAAGCGTTTGGGCACGCCTGACGAAATCGCCTCGATGATTTCGTGGGTGGCCAGCGACGAAGCGGGCTTCGCCACTGGCGCAGATTTCTCGGTCAACGGTGGTCTGCACATGGGTTGATGACGCGCAGGCCCGGACTGCCAGGTACGCCGGGCCGCATCATGAACGACAGGCGAATGCCTCGCCTGTCTCTACCCGCTTTGCAGTCATGCAAGCGGGTTTTTTCATGCGTGCGTGCGATCTGGTGTCAAGCGGCAGCTTCTTGTTCTCGCACCAGGCGGTCGAGTGCCGCGCACACCTCTGCAAAGCGGCCTGTGATCACGGTGCGGCGCGCATCACTGGGGTCGGTGCTGATGCGAACACGGGACACCTGTCCATGTGTGGCACGCAAGGGAATGACCTGAGCCAGCACGCCACAGGATGAGGGCTGGGGGGCGCTCCACGGCGTGATAGGGCGTGGCTTGACCGGTTGCGCCAGCGGCGGCGATGCCGGGCGGACCGTTTCAGTCAAATGGGCACCAGCGAGGGCAAGTTCGCGGGCATGGAAAGCACGGGCCAGGTGATGAATCATGATGAACTCCTGAAGACAGCGTTGAAGTTCGGCAGGATTCCAGCAAAGGATCACCACGCGGGATTGCACCACCGGCCTGGTGATGCGAATGCCCGCCACCCGCATGGTGAGCAGGACACCTGCCTAGATCAGCAGCTGGTTGCGGATCAGGCCTACGGCCAAGCCCTCGAGTTCGAAATCCGGGTGGTCGGATGAGACCACAATGGGTTCGAAGTCGGGGTTCTCGGGCAGCAAAGTGACGCCCTGCGGTGTGCGTTGAAAACGTTTCACGGTAACTTCGTCGCCAAGGCGGGCCACCACGATCTGGCCATTGCGGGCTTCGCGGGTGCGTGCCACGGCCAGCAGGTCGCCGTCGAGGATGCCAGCGTCTTTCATGCTCATGCCGCGCACACGCAGCAGGTAGTCAGGACGCTTGGCAAACAGGGTGGGCTCGACGGCGTAGCTTTGTTCAATGTGCTCTTGCGCCAGGATGGGGTGACCTGCAGCAACGCGCCCGATCAGGGGCAACACGAGCTGCTCCAGACCAGGCAGAGGCAAGTTGAAGGGCAACCCAGACGATTCGGTGTCGCCGCGCTTGCGGGTTTCATTGACGGTGCGCAGCGTGCCTGCTTTCAGGCGAATGCCGCGTGATGTGCCCACCACCAGTTCGATGACGCCTTTGCGCGCCAGTGCCTGCAGATGTTCTTCGGCGGCGTTGGCGGAGCGAAAACCCAGCTCGGTCGCGATTTCGGCGCGTGTGGGAGGCGCACCAGTTTTCGCAATGGCACGCTGAATCAGCTCAAAAATCTGCTGCTGACGGGGCGTGAGTTTCGGTTTATCGTTCGTCATCGGGTGTCGTGCCTCGTGTTGCAGGGGTCTGCGGGTAGCGACGTTGACTGTCATTTTATACAGGACTGTTCGTTTGTCCAGTATTTTGTTTGTGGGTTCAATACGACGATGCAACGGGTGGTGATTCTGGGGACGGGCGGCACCATCGCAGGTACAGGACATGACCCATCGCGCGCCTGGGTCTATCAGGCTGCACAGTTGTCCGTGGCGCAGTTGGTCGAGGCCATTCCGGCGCTGCAAGGCGTGGCCCTGGAGGCCGTGCAGGTGGCGCAGGTGGACAGCAAGGACGTGAGCTGGTCGGTCTGGCGGCAATTAGGGCAGGCGCTGGCGCATCACCTCGCCCGTGAAGAGGTGGCCGGTGTGGTGATCACGCACGGCACTGACACGCTTGAAGAGACTGCCTGCATGTTGCACGCGCTGCACGATGGCAGCAAGCCGGTGGTTCTGACTGCGGCCATGCGACCGGCCACTGCACCCGATGCCGATGGCCCGCTCAACCTCTGTGCTGCCGTGGCGGTCGTTCAGGAGGCGGCACGATGTCATCAGGGTGGCGTCGTTGCGGTGCTGCAGGGCAGGGTGTGGGCGGGGTTGCAGGTGCGCAAGGCGCACAGCCATGCACTGGATGCTTTTGATGGCGGAGGCGCGCCACCCTTGAGCCATCTGCCGGCGGGTCCGTTGACCTGGCCGACCTGCTCAGGACTGGGGTGGCACTGGCTGGACGCCGATCCGCCACGCGTGGAAATGGTGTGCAGTCACGCAGATGCCGATGGCTGGTTGGTGCGTGCCATGTTGGCCCACAACCGCACGACCGAACGTCCGCTCAAGGGTGTGGTTGTGGTCGGGACCGGTCATGGCACGGTGCACGAGGGGCTCGCACAGGCTCTGCGCGAGGCAGCGCAGCAGGGTGTGACCGTCTGGCGCAGCACCCGGGTTGCGCGGGGTGGGGTGCAAGTGCGTGAGGGCGATGAGTGGCCTGGTGTACCTGATCTGACCTCCGCGCAGGCCCGCGTGATGCTCACGCTGTCGCTCATGGGGGCGGTTCATCTCGTATAGATTGGGGCGCAAGACTTGTCCGTGACTGTGGTGACCAGCATGCCGGGACAAGCTCCGCTCCCTCCGGTCTGACCACCTGGTCAAGCCGGAACAGCGCAGAGTGTGCCGCGTCCGTGTGTCATCCGCATGACAGGTGCTGGTGGGTGTGCTTCACGGCTGCAGCACCACCCGTGTGGTGGTTTGCCGCGTGTCCAACTGAAAATCCTGACCCGCACGTTTTTCACCCATGGCGGGCGACCACACCCGCAGACGGTGGCGACCTGGGGGCAGGTCCAGCACCAGTGAGCCCTGTGCGTCGGTCTGGCCGAAGTGGGGCGTGTCCACCACATGGATGTAGCCGAGCATGCGGTCGTGAATATTGCATCCCAAGGTGGCGGTGCCCGCACGGTCAAAGATGATGGGCGCGACCGGGGTGCCGGCATACAGCTTCAATTCGAACGGTTTCGTGGGTGAAAACGAATAGACGTGATGTCGCACCGTGTCGAAGTTGGGAAAGAACACAGGGGTGCCGGTCTGCACGACCAGCAGGGTCGGTGCAAACGCCTTGTCGCGCTGCGCCATCTGACCCTGCGCCCCTTTGGCAGCGCGGGCTGGCACCCCATCGACGAACACCGAGATGGCTGCCGGATGCGCAGGCTTGCCTGTGGCATCGGTGACGACGATGGTGCGCGGCGTTGCTGTCGCAATGGCCGGGCACCACAGCGTGCAGGCGATGGCCGTGATCAGGCCCCTCGCCATCGGCGCAGTGGCGACACCTGTCCTCATCATCTGCCTCCCGTCACATCCAGAATCGCGCCTGCCGTGTAACTGGCTGCATCCGAGAGCAACCACACAATGGCCTGAGCCACCTCTTCAGGGTGGGCGGCACGTCCCATCGGCAGGGTCGGTCCCAGGCGATCGGCGCGGTCGGGTTCGCCGCCCGTGGCATGAATGCCGGTTGCCGTGATGCCGGGCCGTACCGCGCACACGCGCACGCCCTCACCGGCCACCTCCTTGGCCAAACCGTGTGTGAACACGTCGATGGCACCCTTGCTTGCCGCATAGTCCACGTACAGTGAGGGTGAACCGGTTCGCACTGCGCTGCTTGAAACGTTCACAATCACCCCACCGTGCCCGCCATGCCGACTTGACATGCGCTTGACCGCTTCACGCGCGCACAACATCGGCCCTACTGCGTTGACCGAGAACATGCGTGCCATGCGTTTGGCACTCATTTCGTCGAGTCGGGCGGTGCGGTCAATGATGCCGGCGTTGTTCACCAGGCCCGTCAATCGTGGCAAGCGGGTGTCTGCCGTGGCGAACAAGGCCACGACATCGCGCTCCTTGCCCAGATCTGCCTGAGCGATGATGGCCTGTGGTGCACCCAATTGCAGGCATTCCTCGGCCACTGCCTGAGCCAGATCGACCCGGTGCGCGCAGTGAATCAGCAGGGCGTGGCCCTGCGCGGCCAGCAGTCTGGCCGTGGCAGCGCCAATGCCCTGGCTGGCGCCAGTGATGAGGGTGACAGTATTCATGGCATTGACTTTACATTTCCTTTACCGGCGGCGCGCAGTTTGGTTACCGTCCGCCAAGACACTGTGAACATGAGCACACTAAAACACAAGCATTGGTTGTCGGGTTGGCGTCTGGCGGTGGGACTGGTCTTGGTCGCCGCTGCAGGTTGGGGCATCAAATCGGTCTATTTCAAACCGCCCAGCGCCCCGCAGGTCATCACGGCCGATGTCACCGTTGATGACATTGAGGACACCGTTCTGGCCAGCGGCACCATCGAGGCCTCTCAAGAGGTCAGTGTGGGTGCCCAGGTATCCGGTCAGATCAAACGGCTGCACGTCGCGCTGGGTGATCAGGTTCGCAAGGGGCAGTTGATCGCTGAAATTGACTCGACCACGCAAAACAACACCTTGCGCAATGCCGAAGCGCAAGTGTCTTTGCTGCAGGCGCAACGCCAGGCCCGTCAAGCCCAGTTGCGACAGGCCGAGCTCAACTACCAGCGCAAGAAAGACCTGTTCAAGATGGACGCCGGCTCCAAGGCCGACCTTGACGATGCTGAAGCCACGCTGGCCACCACGCGGGCTGAAATCGTGGCGCTTGATGCGCAGATGCGACAGGCCAGTATCTCGGTGGACACAGCCCGCGTCAACCTGGGCTACACGAGCATCATGGCCCCGCTTGATGGCGTCGTGATCGCGGTGGTCGCTGAAGAAGGGCGCACCGTGAACGCGATGCAGTCGGCACCCACCATCATCAAGCTGGCCAAGCTCGACAAGGTGCAGATCAAGGCTCAAATCTCTGAGGCCGATGTGGTGCGCGTCAAACCTGGGTTGCCCGTGTATTTCACCATTCTGGGTGAGCCGCAGCGTCGCTACCAGGCCCGCTTGAGGGCCATCGAACCGGTACCCGAGTCGGAGCAGACCGACACGAAGACAACCACCACCAACTCCAGCACCTCGGCCATCTACTACAACGGTCTGTTTGATGTGGACAATCCCGAAGGCAAGTTACGGGTGGCCATGACCGCACAGGTTTTCATCGTGCTGGACCGGGCGGACAAGACTCTCGTGATCCCGGCCACGGCCCTTGGGCAGCGCGACCACAAGAGCGGCACCTATGACGTCAAGGTGCTTGAAGGCGAAGGGTTTCAACAGAGCTTGAGCACACGACAGGTCAAGATTGGTCTGAACAACCGCGTGCAGGCACAGGTGCTGTCGGGGCTTAAGGCTGGCGAGAAGGTTGTGGTGGGTGAAGGTGGTGCCAGCGGTGGTGCAGGCGCAGGTGCGGCCCGTGTGCCCCGGATGTTCTGATCCCATGAGCGACACACATTCGATGAATGCGCCTCGTCCTGCTTTGTTGGACGTCCACGACCTCTGGCGTGAGTTCCCTTCAGGCGACGGTACCGTGGCGGTGCTCAAAGGCGTGAACCTGCGCATCGAGGCAGGTGAGATGGTTGCCATCATCGGGGCATCCGGCTCGGGCAAATCCACCCTGATGAACATTCTGGGGTGCTTGGATCGACCCACCCGTGGCACGTACAAAGTGGCAGGCCAACCCACGGACAACCTGGCACCGGATGACCTCGCGCGTTTGCGTCGCGAGCATTTCGGGTTCATCTTTCAGCGCTACCACCTGCTCAGTGACCTGACGGCCTTGGGCAATGTCGAGATTCCGGCCATTTATGCCGGGCACAGCACCGCTGATCGGCACACCCGTGCGGCCGCCTTGCTGGGGCGGTTGGGCATGGCCGACCGCATCGAACACAAGCCAGGACAGTTGTCTGGCGGGCAACAGCAGCGCGTCAGCATTGCGCGCGCCCTCATGAACGGCGGTGATGTCATCCTGGCTGACGAGCCCACTGGCGCGCTTGATACTGTCAGTGGCGATGAGGTCATGCGCATTCTCCGCGAGCTCCATGCCGATGGTCACACCGTCATCATCGTCACCCACGACCCCAAGGTGGCCGGACACGCGCAGCGCATCATCGAGGTCTCTGATGGCGTCATCGTGTCCGACCGACGTCAGGATGGGGTTGACGCGCAGATCGCGACCAGACGCGAGCGCTCTCAATCGGCACCCAACCCCTGGCTCGCCCATTGGGATCGCTTCACCGAGGCCTTCACCATGGCGCTGCGGGCGATGGCTGGGCACCGGTTGCGCACCCTCCTGACCATGCTCGGCATCATTATCGGCATTGCCTCCGTAGTCTCGATGGTGGCGCTGGGTGAAGGCTCGCGCCAGCGCATCCTCAAAGACATCAGCGCCATGGGGACCAACACCATCGACGTCTTCCCAGGGCAAAACTTTGGTGACCGCACAGCAGGGCGCATCCGCACCCTCGTGCCTGCTGACGCCGACGCACTGGCCCAGCTCCACTATGTGGACAGCGTGACCCCCAGTGTGTCCACTGGCGTGACCTTGCGGCGCGGCAATGTCGAGGCATCGGCCAACGTCACTGGCGTGGGGGACCAGTTCTTTCGCGTCAAGGGCTACACCCTGGCCAAAGGGCAGGGCTTTGATGCCAGCGGTGTGCGCCGCCAGACCCAGGAGGCCGTCATCGATCCGAACACGGCCAAGGCCTTGTTTCCGGCAGGTGAGGACCCGGTTGGAGAGGTCATTTTTCTGGGCAGCGTGCCGGTGCGCGTGGTGGGCGTGACCGCACCCCAGGAAAGCGGCTTCATGGTCAGCGACAACCTCAACGTCTGGGTGCCCTACACCACGGTGATGCGTCGCATGCTGGGGCAACGGCACCTGCGAAGCATCACGGTTCGCATCAGTGACACAGCACCCTCTGCCGCTGCCGAGCAAGGCATTGTCAAGCTCCTGACCCAACGGCACGGCACCAAGGACTTCTTCGTTCGCAACAGCGACAGCATCCGTCAGACCATCGAAAGCACCACCCAGACCATGACCCTGCTGATCTCGTCGATTGCGGTGATCTCCCTCATCGTTGGCGGCATTGGCGTGATGAACATCATGCTGGTATCGGTCACCGAGCGCACACAGGAGATCGGTGTTCGCATGGCCGTCGGGGCGCGTCAAAGCGACATCCTGCGCCAGTTCCTCATCGAGGCGGTGCTCGTGTGCCTGCTGGGCGGCATTTTGGGGATTGCGCTGTCGCTGGGCATCGGTGCCGTGTTTGACCGCATCGGTGGCACCTTCCGCATGGTGTATTCCGTGACCTCCATCGTGGCCGCATTCGGTGTCTCGTCCCTGATTGGTGTTGTGTTTGGCTTCCTGCCAGCACGCAACGCAGCCAGACTCGATCCGGTGGACGCCCTGTCACGACAGTGAACAACGTGAACATGAACACACAACACATGAAGATCACCCACCCGGCAGCGGCACGTCACTGGCGACCCGTGGCACTGGCCGGACTCATTTTCCTGAGCGGTTGTGCCACCACACATCGCACCGATTCAGGTGCCGACGTGCGCGTCCCGGACACCTGGCAGCAAACATCTGCGGATGCGCGCACCCTGCCTGTCTCCCTCAGTCCCTGGTGGACTGAACTGCAAGACCCCGCCCTGACACAGCTGATTCAGCTGGCACTGGCACGCAACAACAATCTGGCTCAGGCTGCCATCAAGGTGCGGCGGGCACAGTTGGTGGCCGGTCAAGCGGCAGCCGATCAGTTGCCCAACCTCGGCGTGCGTGCCAACACCAATGCCTCACAGGCGCTGGATGGTGGTGCCACCTCACGCAGCCATTCTCTCAATGCCAGTGCCAGCTGGGAGGTGGACCTTTGGAATCGCCTCGGGACCTTGCGCGATGCGGCCGAGTGGGAGGCACTGGCCACCGAACAAGACCGCCAGGCCGTTGCCATGTCCCTGGTAGGTACGGTTGCCAACCAGTACTGGCAAGTGGCTTACCTGAACCAGCGTGTGGCCGCCAGTGAGCAAAGCATGGCCTATGCGCGCCAGACTCTCAAGCTGATTCAAAATCAGCACAGTGTGGGCAGCGTTTCAGGGCTGGAAGTCTCTCAGGCCACACAGGCACTGGCCAGCCAGGAAGCAGCCCACACGCAATGGGTGCAGCAGCGCGTGCAGGCGCGCAACGCCCTCGCCATCTTGCTTGATTCACCTCCAGGCCATCCCTTGCACGAAGCGGGGCGACTGCCTGAAGGCGCATTGCCAACGGTCTCGGCAGGCCTGCCCGCTTCCCTGCTGAACCGCCGGCCCGACTTGCGTGCTGCCGAGCTGCGGCTGCGCAAAAGCCTCGCCTCTGTCGATGCCACCCGCGCAAGCTACTACCCTGCGCTTACCCTGACGGCTGGCGTGGGGACCAGCAGCACAGCCCTGGCAGACGTGCTGCGCAACCCGATCGGCACGTTGGGTGCCGGACTGGTGCTGCCGTTTGTGCAATGGCGTGAGATGCAGCGCAGCGTGGCCATCTCCGAAGCAGACCACGACATCGCGATACGTGCTTACCGTCAGAGTTGGTACACGGCCCTGGCCGATGTTGAAAACGCCTTGTCAGCTCGGACTCAATACGAAGAGCAAGGCACGCATCTGTCTGAAGCCCTGAAAGCAGCCCAGACCACCGAGCGACTGGCCGAAGCACGCTACCGAGCTGGCTCGGCCGCGCTCAAAACCTGGCTGGACGCGCAGGAAACCCGCCGTCAGGCCGAAAACAACCTGGCGCAAAACCGCCTCAACCGTCTCAACGCCATGGCCACGCTCTACCAAGTCCTGGGTGGTGGCCTGCAGGCACAAACCAACCCGACCCGCGAAGCACCTGGTCAGAGCCTTGGCACGTAGGTCGAACCGGGCAGGGGGCCTGGATGCCGCAGGCTGGCGTCAAGGGTGTCGATCAACTCAGCCCAATCGGCATCTTCTTGCAACTCCTCTCGCAAAAATCTCGCCTGCTCGGGTCGCCAGAATGCCGCTTCGCTCAACCTTACCTCCGGTGCCAACGGCCGGTGAATCGCAATGAAGCGCGACACATCTGCCCGGGTGTCGGGCAAACCCAGTTGGCGAAACAACTCGCTCAGGGTGTGAACTGCATGTTCCATCTCGGCACCTCCATGGGATGGGTGATGATTCCTTGTACTGCGTTGAACGCATCGCGTCAAGCTGCGCTCACCCTCATGCAAAGCCCTTTTGAAGCCGACTTGAATCGACCTTCGCTATGCTGTGCAACATGATCACCGTACACCACCTCGAAATGTCGCGCTCACAGCGGGTGCTGTGGCTGCTGGAAGAACTTGGCCTGCCCTACGAAATCAAGGTCTATCCACGCGATCCCAAAACCCGCCTGGCCCCTGCTGCGCTCAAACAAATCCATCCCATGGGCAAATCGCCCGTCATCACCGACGGTGACCTGGTTGTTGCCGAATCCGGCGCGATCCTGGAATACCTCATGGACCGCTACGGCCCGTCGGCTGCGCAAACCGATGCGCCCATCATGACGCTGCCCGGCACCCCTGAGCATCTGCAATGCCGCTACTGGATGCACTTTGCAGAAGGCTCGCTCATGAACTGGCTGGTCATGAAACTCGTCTTCATGACCATTCCCAAGCAGCCCATGCCGTTCTTTGTGCGCCCCATTGCCCGTGCGCTGTGCAAACAAGTGCAGCAACGCCTGATTGATCCGAATATTGCCAACGCCACCGCATTCATTGAAAGTCATCTGACACAAGAACCCTGGTTCGCAGGTAAATGCCTGACACTGGCCGACATCCAGATGAGTTTTGCCGTCTCCGCATTGACCGCGCGAGGCGACCTCGCCACCCGTTGTCCGGCCCTGACCGCTTACGTGCGCAAGATGGAAGCGCGCCCCGCCTACCAACGTGCGCTGGTCAAAGGTGGCCCGGTCATCATGTCCACCTGAACTCTTGGATCACAGATTCAGCAACGGCAGCAATCTGCGCCAGATGTCATGGCCGGTCTGGTCAAACGTCAAAACACTTTGCGCAAACGCTCGTCGGGCCTGTCCATCCACCAACGGGTCTGGCAAAAGCGGATCAAACACAAGCTGACGGATCACCTCGCTGCCCAGCAGATACGACTCGCGTGCCGCCACCTCCAGGGCCAGATCCTGCCAACGCGTTAACCACTCCTCCAGCTTTTGCCTGCTCTGGATGTAGCCCTGCGTCATCGCGTGGCCCTTCCAGAGAGAACGTGCGCGCGCATCCAGGTCAGCATCCAGGTCAGTCGCTGTGAAAACCGGGACTGATTGCCCTAATCCCAACCTGTGCAGGCGCTCTCGCACCCCAGCAGCATGACCCTTGAGATTGTCCGGACGCACACACAGGCCACTGTCCAGCGACTTGAACCCCATCAGGGCCAAGGCCCGATCGCGGCGACGCAAAGCGACCCGGTCACTTCGCCCCAGCCCACCCGTGCTCACCATGACCCACGCACCTGACCACGACGTCACCTGCTCCTCGCGGTGTCGCCAGTCCGACAAATCTTGCGCCATGTCGGCCGCTTGCGGGCCCAACCGGTAGGCACCTCGTCCGGCCGACGCGATCATCCCTGCAGCGGACAGGCGCACCAAGGTGACACGCACGCTATTCTCGCGAATGCCAAACAGTGCAGCCGATCCCACCGCCTCCGCCGCAGTGATCTGCTGACCCTCGTTGGCCTGTATCAAATTGAGAATCAGAGACTTGGGAGAGGGCGAGGACATGGCCGAGCGTCAAAAAGCACCCATCCGGGGAGTGCCTGTCATGATACGTTCACCGTGGAATATTTCTCCATGTGGTAAACGCCAAACCTCTTGCTCAGATTGGCGGATTGATCTGCGCGATCAATCCTGCGTGCGACGCCTGACCATCGCGTCACTGATGCATTTCAACTGCGCCGCACTGAGCAGCGCCGCAGCCGGGTAGATCTCCCCCTCTTCGCGTGCAGCGTGAACGGGGTAAGCCTTGGCAAAATCATCTACTTCGGGGGGCACTTCGCACGCCTGACCAGCCACCGTTGCGTTCAACCACGGGCGCAGCGCACGCCACAAATACCCCAGGCTCTCGTGCTGCGCTTGCAGTTCATCAATGCGCGCCGTCAAATCTGCCTGACCCAACGCACGCAACGCCGGAAACAAATCAAGATCTTCGTCCTCATGGTGCAAGGGTGCCGCCATGTCAAAATATCGCAATATGGAACGCGCAGCCTCTTGCGCCTGCGCGTCGGCCCCATGCTCGGTCAGGTGAGCACGAAGGCGCAGGGTCAGGCCAGCAAAACGCCGCACCTTGTCATGACAGGCGCGCAGCAGCTCGATCGGATCGTCGATGCTGGGGGCCACAGGCTGCAAAAGAGGTCGCATACCCCATTCAAGCACGTCTGGGGTCACAACGAATGTCCACAATGGACTAGTCCTTCCGGTCGATAGGCAAAATACCGCACTTTCCCTAGAGTGATCCATAAGCTGCCGTCCGTCCATCTGGGCGACCACCGAGCCTTACACCATGACCCGACTGATTGATTCATTCCAGCGCCGCATTGACTACCTGCGGGTGTCGGTCACCGATCGGTGTGACCTGCGTTGCACCTACTGCCTTCCCAAAGGGTTCAAAGGCTTCGAAGAGCCGGCGCACTGGCTGCGCCACGAAGAGATGTCCCGACTGGTCGGGGTGTTTGTCGGACTCGGTGTCAGCAAAGTTCGCCTCACCGGGGGCGAACCGCTCTTGCGTCGCGGTGTCACTGAACTGGCCGGGCAAATCGCAGCCCTGCCCGGACTGCGCGACCTGTCCATCTCCAGCAATGGCACCCAACTCGCCCGCCATGCAGTGGGCCTGCGCGAAGCTGGGGTACATCGCCTCAACATCAGCCTTGATTCGCTTGATGCCGGCTGTTTTGCCCGCATCACCGGCCGTGATTGTCTGGAAGACGTGCTCGACGGGCTGCGCGTGGCCCGCGAAGCCGGGTTTGATCCCATCAAACTCAACATGGTGGTGCAAGCCGACGTCAACCTCGGTGAAGTACAGCGCATGGTCGCCTTTGCCATTGACCAGGGCTTCATCCTGCGCCTCATCGAACCCATGCCGGTCGGTGATACCGGTCGATCTACCCAGGGCGTCGATCTCAGCACCCTGGGCGAAAGCCTCGCCCAACAGCATGGTCTGGTGCCAGAAATCATGGGCAAGGGCGCGGGCCCAGCGCGTTACTGGTGCACTGCTGACCGTAAAATGAGTCTCGGCGTCATCACGCCCATGTCGCAGCACTTCTGTGCTGCCTGCAACCGCGTGCGTCTGGGCGTGGACGGCACGCTCTACCTCTGCCTCGGCCAGAACGATCAGGTTCCACTCGGACGCATGATGCGCGAGGGTGCCACCGATGCCGATCTGGTCGCGGCCATTCACGCCGGTATCCAGGCCAAACCTGAACGGCACGAGTTCAACGAACGCCCGCAACAGATCGTGCGGTTCATGTCCCAGACCGGAGGCTGAAGGTGGTGGTGACCAGCCACCCTGACAGACCTTTGCGGGCTGCGCCCTGACGGAGCCCACGTTGCCGATCTACCTCAAAGACCAGACCCTCTCTGCTGCTGATGCGCCGTTTGACAGCCTGCATCGGCGCTTGCGCACGCGTCTGGACGGCATGCGGCTGGCCACCAAGCTGATGCTCATTGGCGGCATCTTCCTTGTGCTGGCTCTCGCTTCCATCGGCCTGACCCTGTGGGTGACCTGGCAACTTGAAGGCGGGGCCGCAGCGGTCAACGAAGCAGGGCGCATGCGGATGCGCAGTTATCAACTCGCCTTGAGCCTGCAGCAAACGCCGGTCGGGTCGGCGCAGCGTGCCAGTGAAGTGGCGGAGCAATTGCAAGACTTTGATCGCAGCGTGGCCCTGCTGCGACGCGGTGATTCCGTGCGGCCCCTTGCTGTGCCTTGGGATCACCGCACCCGACATCACTTTGAAAACGTTGTTCAAAACTGGCAAAACCTGCGCGATCAGGCTCTGCTGATCGTCAACGACGGTGCCCCTTCTGACAGTTTGAAAAATCATGTTCAGGCGTTCGTCTCGCAAGTGGACCTGTTTGTCTCTTCCATTGAGCGACACATGTCCGACTGGACCACACTGCTGCATACGTTCCAGATCGCAATGATGGTGCTTGCCATCCTCAGCGCACTCGCCCTGATGTATGCCGGCTACGTCGTCATTCTCGAACCTGTCTCTCGACTCCAATCGGCCTTGCGCGACATCGAGCAAGGAGACTTTGCCACCCGCGTCATTGTCGATGCTGACGACGAAATGGGTTCACTGGCTGACGGCTTCAACAGCATGGCCGAAAATCTCCAATCGCTGTATGGCAATCTGGAGTCCAAGGTGAATGAGAAGACCGCCAGCCTGGAGACCAAACAACAACGTTTGAGCGCCCTCTACGAGGTTGCGGCCTTTGTCGCCAGTGCTGAAACACTGGAAGAACTGGCACATGGTTTTGCCAGCCACATGCGTCGCATTGCCCAGGCAGACGCCGTCGCCATCCGCTGGTCCGATGTTGCCAACGAGCGCTACGTCCTGATGGGCAGCGACTGCCTGCCTCAGGTGATGGCCGAAGATGAGCAATGTGTGCTTTCCGGCGACTGTCTGTGCGGTGCCAAGGTGGAGCCCGGTACAGTCCCCAGCCTGCGCGTCATTCCGATCCTGGATGCCGCGCGCAGCCTTAGCAGCCAAACGGCAGGACGGCGTGTTCACGAACACTGTGAGCGAGCGGGCTACACCACCTTGATCACCGTGCCGCTGGGTTTGCACATGCGCGTTCTCGGTGAAGTGGAGTTGTTTTACCGGGGTGCGCCGGGTCTGAGCGACGAAGACAAGGCCCTTTTTGAAGCCCTGGCCAGTCACCTTGCCGGTGCCATGGAAAGCCTGCGCGCCGCTGCACTCGGACGCGAGGCGGCCGTGGCATCCGAGCGGCAATTGCTGGCGCAAGAACTGCATGACTCCATTGCCCAGTCGCTGGCTTTCCTCAAAATTCAGATCCAACTGCTTCGCGATGCCATGACGCGCAAAGACCAACCCGCCATCGATGCCGCGATGGGTGAACTCGATGTGGGTGTACGCGAAAGCTACAGCGACGTCAGAGAGCTCCTGCTGCATTTCCGGGTGCGCACCCACACCGACGACATCGAGCCCGCCCTGCGCGAGACACTTTCCAAATTTGAACACCAGTCCAAACTGAAGGCGCAACTCACTGTGCAAGGACAGGGTCTGCCTCTGCCGCCCGATGTGCAAATTCAGGTGCTTCACATCGTCCAGGAAGCGCTTTCCAACATTCGCAAGCATGCCAAGGCCACTCAAGCCTGGGTCGATGTTCTGACTCAACCCAGTTGGTGCGTGCGTGTGCGTGACAACGGGCGTGGCTTTGACGTCAAAGCCGGCCCCCCCAACCAAACCCATGTCGGCTTGAGCATCATGCGCGAACGCGCCGAGCGAATCGGTGCTCAACTGCGGTTCGAGTCCGGCCCTCAAGGCACACAGATTGAACTGCACCTGCCCAACATCGTCGCCAGCCGTTCTGGTGTCCGCAACCTATAGTCCGTCCCTCCTATGACCCATGCTTTAGCTGTTCGCCTCATGGTGGTGGACGACCACAACCTGTTCCGCCGAGGCCTGATTGCCTTGCTCTCACGCGATCCTCGTGTCCAGGTGGTGGCCGAGGCGCGCGACGCTGGCGAGGCGCTCAAACTGGGTGCCCAGCATCAGCCCGATGTCATCTTGCTGGACAACCACCTGCCGGGGGTTCACGGCGTGGAGGCCTTGCCCCAGTTGTGCGCCACGGTGCCGCGCGCGCGCATCGTCATGCTCACCGTGAGTGAAGACGCCAATGACCTGGCGCAAGCCTTGGCGCGTGGCGCAGCGGGTTACCTGCTCAAGACGGTCGAGGGCGATGAGCTGGTCGAGGCGGTCTTGCGGGCCCACCGGGGGGAGTCGGTGTTGTCGCCCCAGATGACCGGCAAGCTGATGGCCGCCTACCGCGAGGTGGTGAGTCATGCCTCACCCAGCCCTGAGCCCGTGCCTGCCGCATTGTCCGTTGATGCGCTGGGGCAGGGGTCTGCTCAGGGAGCATCCACGTTAGATCGGCCCAAGGACGAGGCTTTCGCACCGGTCTCGCGCCTGTCTCCGCGCGAGAACGACATCCTGCGTGAAATCGCGCGGGG
>JAGOKC010000102.1 GCA_017994835.1 Aquabacterium sp.
GTTTGAGGCGGCCTGGTACGACGGCCAGAAGATCAAGCTGTCGCGTGACCGGGTGGACCGTCTAGGTTACTTCAAGGACGTGGACATCGAAACCGTGGAAGTGCCGGGCACCGCCGACCAGGTGGACCTGACCATTTCGGTGGAAGAAAAGCCCACCGGCAACTTGATGCTGGGCGCGGGTTTTTCCAGCGCAGAAAAGTTCACCCTGACGGCTTCGGTCAAGCAGGACAACGTGTTCGGCACGGGCAACTATCTGGGCATTGACCTGAACACCAGCAAGTACAACCGCACCATTGTGATCAGCACGGTAGATCCGTACTTCACCGACGATGGCGTGTCGCGCTCGTATGATCTGTACTACCGCACCTCACGCCCGCTCAGTACGCAGGGTGGGGATTACAAGATCGTGACCCCTGGCGGTGCAGTGCGTTTTGGTGTGCCGTTCACCGAGTTTGACACTGTGTATTTTGGTGCAGGGGTGGAGCAGACGTCGATCAAGGGTGATACCGGCTTGCCCGTCAGTTATCGCCTGTATCGGGACACCTTCGGTGAGACCAGTTTGTCTGTGCCTTTGACGGTGGGTTGGTCTCGCGACGCGCGCGACAGCCTGATCGCGCCGACGCGCGGTCGTTATCAGCGCTTGAACCTGGAGTTGGGCGTGGCGGGTGACACTCGCTATCTGCGTGGCGACTACCAGTTCCAGCAGTTCATTCCGCTGAACAACCGCTTCACATTGGGTCTCAATGCGGAAGTGGGATACGGCAAGGGCTTGTCGGGCAAACCTTATCCGGTTTTCAAGAATTTCTACGGCGGTGGTCTGGGTACGGTGCGTGGCTTTGAGCAAAACTCATTAGGCCCGCTCGACATTGAAGGGTCCTACGTGGGGGGCAATCGCCGCATGAACCTCAATGCCGAGCTCTACGTGCCCTTCCCAGGGGCTGGCAATGACCGCACGCTGCGGCTGTTCGGTTACATGGACGCCGGCAACGTGTGGGGTGAGAAAGAATCGGCGAAGTTCGGCGATGTGCGTGCCTCGGTGGGGGTTGGCATCAGCTGGGTTTCTCCGGTGGGGCCGCTCAAGTTGAGCTATGGCAAGCCTTTCCGCTTCAAGGACCAAGATAAAATCCAACGTCTTCAGTTCCAGATCGGTACGGCATTCTGACCATGACTTCGCAACTCAAGAAACTTCTGGTGGGTAGCCTGCTGTGCGGCTCGGCCTTGATCGCGCACGGCCAGGAGCTCAAGATTGGCTATGTCAACCTTGATCGGGTGCTGCGTGATGCTTCGCCTGCAAAGGCTGCACAGGCCAAACTGGAAGGCGAGTTCAATCGGCGTGAGAAAGACCTCACTGACACGGCGACACGGCTCAAGAGTGCCACCGAGCGGTTTGAGAAGGATGCGCCCACACTGGGTGAGTCTGAACGCGGCCGTCGTCAGCGCGATCTGGTGGAGCAGGACCGCGAATTGCAGCGCAAGCGTCGCGAGTTCCAAGAGGACTTGAATCAACGCAAGAATGAAGAGCTTGCCACCGTGTTGGATCGCGCACAGCGCGTGGTCAGGCAGATTTTTGATCAGGAAAGATACGATCTGATCTTGCAGGAGGCGGTATTTTTCAGCCCCCGCGTTGACATCACCGACAAGGTCATCAAGGCCATGAACAGCGGATCTGGCAAGTGACCGCGATGGCTGTGAACGTCACGCTCGGTCAGTTGGTGGCCGAGTTGGGCGGCACCTTGGTTGGGGATGCGTCCACCGTGATCCGTCACATCGGCCCGCTGGACGGTGATGCCCCGCAGGCGATTGCCTTCTTGTCCAATCCGAAGTACCGCAGTCAACTGGCGACATCGACGGCGGTATGCGTCATCATCAGCCCGACCTTGCAAGCCGAAGCTGCTGCGCGTGGTGCGGCGATCGTCACGGAAGACCCCTATCTGTATTTTGCGCACTTGACCCAATGGTGGGCTCGTCAGGTGCGCCCACGTCCGGTTGCAAGCATTCATCCTTCCGCTGTGGTTGACCCAAGTGCAGTCATCGGACCCGATGTCACCATCGGACCTCTGGCCGTGATCGAGGCGGGTGCGATCATCGAAGCAGGTTCGGTGGTCGGTGCGCAGTGCTTTGTAGGGGCTCGCGCCCGCATTGGCGAGCAAACTCGCCTGTTCCCGCAAGTGAGCGTTGGTTTCGACTGTCAGGTCGGTGCACGGTGCATTTTTCACAGCGGCGTGGTGATCGGTGCCGATGGTTTTGGCTTTGCACCCGACCAGGGGCGTTGGGAAAAAATTGAGCAACTGGGCGCTGTGCGTATTGGTGATGATGTTGAACTGGGCGCGAACACCTGTGTGGATCGCGGTGCCTTGGGTGACACCGTGATCGAGAACGGTGTCAAACTCGACAACCTGGTGCAGATTGCCCACAATGTCCACATTGGTGAGCATGCCGCCATGGCCGGTTGTGTGGGCGTGGCAGGCAGCGCCCGCATTGGCAAGCATTGCACGGTGGGCGGCGCAGGCATGATCCTGGGGCACCTCACGCTGGCTGACCATGTGCATGTGTCATCCGGCACCCTGATTTCGCGCTCTGTGCTCAAGCCTGGCTTGTACAGTGGTGCCTTTCCCTTTGACGAGAACGCATCCTGGGAGAAGAACGCAGCGACGCTGCGCCAACTCCATGCTTTGCGTGACCGTATCCGTAGCCTTGAAAAGCAAGTGAAAAGCTGATGGACATCCACAAGATTCTTCAAAAACTCCCGCACCGTTATCCGTTCCTGTTGGTGGACCGCGTGTTGGAAGTTGAAAAGAACGTTCGCATCCGGGCGTTGAAAAACGTGACGATCAATGAACCGTTCTTCCAGGGGCATTTCCCCAGTCGGCCTGTCATGCCTGGAGTGCTGATGCTAGAAGCGCTGGCGCAAACAGCAGCGTTGCTGGCTTTTGAGACGCAGGGCGTTGGCGTTGATGACAATTCGGTTTATTACTTTGTGGGCATCGATGGTGCGCGTTTCAAGCGTCCCGTAGAACCAGGTGATCAACTCTTTCTCGATGTGCAGATGGACCGCTGCAAGGGTGGCATTTACAAGTTCAATGCACAGGCCTTTGTGGGTGAAGAATTGGCGGTGTCGGCACAGTTGATGTGCACGGTTCGCAAAGTGACCTGAGGTACAGATGGCGAATATCCATCCCAGCGCCATCATCGCGCCAGGTGCGCAACTGGCTGACTCGGTCACGGTTGGGCCGTTCACCACCATCGGCCCGAACGTCGTCATCGGTGAGGGTTGCAGCATTGGCGCGCACTGTGTGATCGAGGGGCACACCACCCTTGGGCGCGACAACAAAATTTATCAGTTTGCTTCGCTGGGTGCAGATCCTCAGGACAAGAAGTACAAGGGCGAGCCTACGCAGTTGATCATTGGTGATCGCAACACCATTCGCGAGTTCACCACCTTCAACACGGGGACTGTCCAGGATAAGGGCATCACACGGATCGGCGACGACAACTGGATCATGGCCTACGTGCATGTGGCCCATGACTGCGTCATTGGTGATCACAATGTGATCGCCAACTCGGTTCAGTTTGCCGGGCATGTCACGGTGGGCAATTACACCCTGATCGGCGGCATCAGTGGCATTCACCAGTTCGTGCGCGTGGGTGACTTTGCCATGTTGGGTTTCCAGACTCGCCTGTCGCAAGACCTGCCACCCTTCGTGGTCGCTGCTGGTAATCCCGCTGAGGCACAGAATGTTCACCAGGAAGGACCGCGCCGCAGGGGGTACTCGGTTGAACGTCTGAGCATGCTCAAGCAGATGTACCGGCTGCTGTACCGCAAAGGATTGACCCTGGAGGCTGCCAAGGCCGAGATCGCTGCGCTGAAGGGACAGGTGCCCGAGGCCGATGGGGACGTTGCTCAGATGCTCGCCTTTCTGGCGCAGGCCGATCGCGGTATTGTGCGCTGACGGCATGGCGGATCATCTGGAGCTGCCTTTGAAAGAACGTGGTCGGACGCCTCGTGTCGCCATGGTGGCCGGGGAAACTTCTGGAGATTTGCTCGCTGGGTTGCTGTTGGGGGGGGTACATCAACGCTGGCCGGGTTTGACGTCGGCTGGCATTGGTGGCCCACGCATGGCCGAGCACGGGTTTGAGGCCTGGTGGCCTTACCAGAAGCTGGCGGTGCATGGCTTCAACATGGAGGTGCTGCGGCGCTTTCGTGAAATCTGGACCATCCGCCGCGACCTGGGTGACCGCCTGCTGGCGGACCGCCCCGATGTGTTTGTCGGGGTCGATGCGCCGGACTTCAATCTGGGTCTGGAGGCACGCTTGAAGGCCGAAGGCATCAAGACGGTGCATTTTGTCAGCCCATCCATCTGGGCCTGGCGCGGCGGGCGCATCCACAAAATTCACCGCTCGGTGGACCACATGCTGTGCCTGTTCCCCTTTGAGCCTAAGCTGTACCACGATCACGGGATCGCGGCGACGTTTGTCGGGCATCCGCTGGCTGACACCATTCCGCTGGAAGTGCCGCGTGCCCAGGCGCGCGTCAGCCTGGGCCTGGACGACCAGACGCCCGTAGTTGCCATCTTGCCCGGTAGCCGTCGCGGCGAGGTGCAACACAATACGCCCGCTTTCCTGCAGGCCGTGGCGCTGCTGAGCCGCCAACGGCCGGATTTGCGCTTTGTGCTGCCGGTGGTGCCAGGCTTGCGCGACATGGTGGAGCCCATGGTGCGCGAGCACGCGCCTGACGCCCCGTTGACGCTGCTCGATGGCCGCTCGCATGAAGCCTTGGCGGCCTGTGATGTCACCTTGATCGCCAGCGGCACCGCCACGCTGGAGGCGGCACTGTTCAAGCGTCCCATGGTGATCGCCTACAAGATCAGCGGGTTGAGCTGGCAGATCATGAAGCGCATGGCCTATCTGCCTTGGGTGGGCCTGCCCAATATCCTGCTGTCGGACTCGGTGGTGCCCGAGCGCCTGCAGGATGAGGCCAATCCAGCCCAACTCGCGGCCGATGTGCTGGCGTGGCTGGACCAGCCCGCGCGTGCAGCCTCGGTGCAGCAGCGCTTCCTTGAACTTCACCACCAGCTGAAACAGGATACGGCTCGCGCCGCCAGTGATGCCATCGCCCAAGTCCTCGAAACGCGCTGACCTTGCCAAGGCCACGGAAGCACCTTTTCAGCTCGACCTGCTGTGGCCGGTGGATGCCGTGGGCCTGATGGCCGGCGTGGACGAGGCCGGGCGTGGCCCCTTGGCGGGGCCTGTGGTGGCGGCAGCGGTGATCCTGGACGATCAACAGCCGATCGCGGGGCTGGCGGATTCGAAGAAGCTCACGGCCCGTCGCCGTGACAGCCTGTACGACGAAATTCGCGCCAAGGCCCTGTGCTGCTGCATTGCCGAAGCCAGCGTCGAGGAAATCGACGGCCTCAACATTTTGCAGGCCACGATGCTGGCCATGCGTCGTGCAGTGGAGGGCTTGCGCCTCAAACCCGCCATGGTATTGGTGGATGGCAACCGCGTTCCGGTGTTGAATGTGCCCGCGCAGGCCATCGTCAAGGGCGATGCCAAGGTGCAGGCGATTTCGGCGGCATCCATCCTGGCCAAGGTGCACCGTGACCGCCTGTGCACGCAATTGCACGAGGCGTATCCGCAGTACGGGTTTGAGGTTCATAAAGGCTATCCCACCGCGGCTCACTTGGCGGCGCTGCGCGAGCACGGTGCCACGCCTGCGCACCGACGCACGTTCGGGCCGGTCAAGATGGTGCTGGCCAAAGCTGCTGACCCATTGGCCACGCTGGCGCGTTGACCCTGTACTTTTTTTGACATGACCGATTCCCTTCTTCAGCGTCCTTCGCGTCTGCGCAGCACCCAGTTGGTCACCTCGCGTGACAACCCGCTGGTGCAGCGTTTGCGTCGTCTCAGTCAAGACCCGGTGGCTTACCGCAAGCAGGGTGAGGTCTGGCTGGAAGGCGACCATCTGTGCGAGGCTTGCCTCCAACGCGACGTCGAGGTGGGCTTGGCCGTGGTGGCCGAGACGGCTTGGCTGGGCGAGCACGGCATGGCAGCAGGTACCGACGCCCATGCGGCGCGCCTGAGCGCGCTGGCGCGACAGGCCGAGAAGGTCGTGGTCATGCCTGATGCCTTGTGGAAGACCTTCACAGGCCTGGAATCTCCCGCGCGGATCGGCTTTGTGTTGACCCGCCCCGCGGCCGATGCGGCCGAGAGTGCGTTGCGTGCCGGTGTGCCCACCGTGGTGCTGGACCGGGTGCAGGATGCCGGCAATGTGGGCAGCATCTTGCGCAGTGCGTCGGCCATGGGCGTGGCGCAGGTGGTGGCGCTCAAGGGGACGGCTGGCTTGTGGTCGCCCAAGGTGCTGCGTGCGGGCATGGGCGCGCATTTCGCCTTGCATCTGGTGGAGCAGGTTGTGCCAGAGGCCTTGTCTGAGCTGAAGGTGCCCCTGGTGGCCACGAGTTCCCACACCGAGCATCAATTGCCGACCGTGGCCCTGCCTGAGCCTTGCGCCTGGG
>JAGOKC010000038.1 GCA_017994835.1 Aquabacterium sp.
CCGGTCTTCAGCACGTCAAAGGCATGGGGCTCGCCGCGCGCGCGGAAGCCGGGTGCATCCCGTCGTTCGCCAAAGCGCGCCACGTCGCTCCAGCAACCCCGCTCCAGCACGCGGCTCAAAGCCTCCTCGCGGGCGTTGACTACCAGGCGGCCGCTCGCAGGCACGGTGCGCACCAGGTGGTGGAACTGCGTCTCGATGGCGGCCAGGTCCGCAAAGATGTCCGCATGGTCAAACTCAAGGTTGTTGAGGATGGCCGTGCGCGGGCGGTAGTGCACGAACTTGCTGCGCTTGTCGAAGAAGGCCGTGTCGTACTCGTCGGCCTCGATCACGAAGGGGTGGCCTGTGGCCGGACGCGTGGTGGCATCGGTGTGGCCCAGTCGGGCTGACACGCCGAAATTCTCTGGCACGCCGCCGACCAGGAAGCCCGGCCGCTGCCCGGCGAATTCCAGAATCCACGTCAGCATCGAAGTGGTCGTGGTTTTGCCATGCGTGCCCGCCACGGCCAGCACATGGCGGCCTTGCAGCACATTCTCGCTCAACCACTGCGGCCCGCTCGTGTAGGGCAGGCCCGCGTCCAGAATCGCTTCCATCAGCGGGTTGCCTCGCGAGACCACGTTGCCGATCACGAACAGATCAGGCTGAAGGGCCAGTTGCTCTACGCCATAGCCCTCGATCAGGTCAATGCCCAGGGCACGGAGCTGATCGCTCATCGGAGGATAGACGCCGGCGTCGCAGCCGGTGACACGGTGACCCGCCTCGCGGGCGAGCGCAGCCACGCCACCCATGAAGGTGCCGCAGATGCCAAGAATGTGGATGTGCATGAAACGTCAGAGTTGGCGGAAAGCCTCGGCGGCCGCAGCCACCGTGTCGGCGATATCCTGTTCCGTGTGGGCCGCGCTCACAAAGCCGGCCTCGTACATGGCGGGGGCGAAGTACACGCCGCGATCGAGCATCAGGTGGTAGAAGCGGTTGAAGCGTTCACTGCCCTTGGCCATGACCTGCTGGTAGTTCTGCGGCAACGTGTCGGCAAAGAAGAAGCCGAACATGCCACCCTGGCAATCGGTGACCAGCGGCACACCAGCTTGGGTGGCGGCCTGCGAGAGGCCATCCATCAGGCTGCGGGTGCGGGCCGACAGGGACTCGAAAAAGCCGGGGCGCTGGATCAGCTTGAGCGTGGTCAGGCCGCAGGCCGTGGCCACTGGGTTGCCCGACAACGTGCCAGCCTGATAGACCGGACCCAGCGGTGCCAGCTTCGACATGATCTCGCGTGACGAGGCAAACGCAGCCAATGGCATGCCCCCGCCAATGACTTTGCCAAACACGCTCAGATCGGGTTTGAAACCAGGAATGTCGCGTGCGTAAATGCTTTGCGCACTGCCCAAAGCTACGCGGAAACCGCTCATCACTTCGTCGAACACCAGCAGCGCACCGTGCTCGGTGCAAAGCTCACGCAGGCGCTTCATGAAGGGCACGCTGGCCCGCACGAAGTTCATGTTGCCGGCAATCGGTTCAATCATCACACAGGCGATTTCTTTGCCTTGGATGGCAAAAGTCTCTTCAAGCTGGGTGATGTTGTTGTATTCAAGCACCAGCGTGTGCTGCACCACTTCTGGCGGCACGCCCGCGCTGGTGGGGTGGCCGAACGTGGCCAAACCTGAACCGGCCTTCACCAGCAGCGCATCGGCATGGCCGTGGTAGCAGCCTTCAAACTTGATCAGCTTGCTGCGACCCGTGAAGCCACGCGCCAGGCGGATCGCACTCATGCCAGCCTCGGTGCCCGAGCTCACCAGGCGAACCTGCTCTGCGCTCGGTGCCAGCTTGAGGATCTCTTCGGCCAACTCGATCTCGCGCTCGGTCGGGGCCCCAAACGAGAAACCGTCGAGCGCCGCTTTTTGCACAGCCTCCAGCACCTCCGGGTGACCGTGCCCCAGGATCATCGGACCCCACGAGCCGATGTAGTCGATGTAGCGCGTGCCCTCGGCGTCCCAAATGTAGGCACCCTTGGCGCGGGTGATGAAACGGGGTGTGCCGCCCACGGCGCGGAACGCGCGCACGGGCGAATTGACACCACCGGGAATGACGCGCTGAGCGCGCTCGAACAGCGAAGCGTTAGTGGACATTGCGTGAGTGCAGAGGAGAAACGGTGTCGTCGATCAGATCAACGGTGTCATCGGTGGGTTGGTCATCTGACGGTTCTTCGCCAGGTGGCAAGGCCCAGAAAAAGCGGTCGGGCACCACGCCCCCCATGCCAGGACGGAAGCCTGCATCCAACGCCTGATCCAGGAAGCTCAAGGCTTCTGCAGCGGCCATATCCAGTGCGGTACCGCTGGAGAGAATGGCCGCCAGTGCGGCAGACAGCGTGTCTCCTGCACCGACAAAGCTGGCCTCGAAGCGCTCGAAACGCTCGCCACACAGCGCACCTTGCGGCGATGCCAGCACGTTGTCGATGAACTGATCCGGCAATTGCACCCCTGTGACCAGCACATAGCCCGTGCCATGCTCGGCTGCGGCCACGGCCAACTCGCGAGCCGAGGGCGGACGCTCACCTTCCCAATCGGGCAACAGGCAATCGGCAAGGGTACTGTGGCTGCCCACCAACACCATGGTGGCTGGCAAGATGAGCTCGCGGAAGGCGTCCAGATAAGCCATTTGCGCGTCGTCATCCATCCACGACAAGTTGGGCAGATACGACACCAGCGGCACGTCGGTGTAGTCGGAAAGGATCTCCGCCACGACGCTCACGCCTTCGGCGCTGCCCAGAAAACCGACCTTCCATGCCGCAATGGTGGCGTCTTCCAGCACCGAGCGTGCCTGCTCCGCAACGGCGTCTGGGTCGATTTCATGCGATTCGAAAATCTCGGCGGTATCGCGCACCAGGATGCTCGTGATCACTGGCAAGGCATGCGCGCCCATGGCCGCGATCGTCGCAATATCAGCCCCGATCCCGGACGCGCCGGTGGGGTCATTTGCATTGAAACTCAGGACGCATGCAGGTGCACCGGCATCCTGCTCTTCGGCCGCCAGTGTGGGATCTTGTCCAGTCAGGTGAGAATTCATGGCGGTTTTTGTGAAAGATAAGGTCTTCTTGCCCACAAACCCTTGGGTTTGCGCGAAAGACCGATGGCTACAATTGGTCCATTGTATTCAAGCTGGTTTAAGTCGACGTGAACGAATTTCGTACCTGGATGTGCCTGATCTGCGGTTGGATTTACGATGAAGCAGCTGGCCTGCCCGAAGAGGGTATCCCGGCAGGTACACGTTGGGAGGATGTATCCATGAACTGGGTCTGTCCTGAGTGCGGTGCCCGCAAGGACGACTTCGAGATGGTGCAAGTTTGATCCGTAATGTGTATGAACGTGCTGTAATGGTTCGGAACTGGCCCAGTGTCGGACACACTTTGGAGGAACGCATTCGTGCCTGAAGTTGACAGCCTCTCGATCAAGGGGCCCAAGAAAATTCTCGTCATTGACGACAGCAACACCATCAGGCGCAGCGCCGAGATCTTCCTCAAGCAAGGGGGATACGAGGTGGTTCTGGCAGAAGATGGATTCGATGCGCTGTCCAAGGTCAATGACCATGTACCGGACGTCATTTTTTGTGACATCCTGATGCCGCGTCTTGATGGCTACCAGACTTGCGCCATCATCAAACGCAACCCCAAGTTCACCGGCACGCCTGTCATCATGCTGTCATCCAAGGACGGGCTGTTTGACAAGGCGCGCGGGCGCATGGTGGGGTCGCAGGATTACCTGACCAAACCTTTTACAAAGGACCAGCTCTTGCAGGCAGTTGCCCAGTACGGCGGCTGAAGGTCAGAGAGGGTTCGCTCATACCGATCATTGCCAGGGATGAATGTTGATCACGTGAGGGTTGTTGCAACAAGGTGACACTCAAGCATGAAGAAGGTTGGATATGCCAATTCAAAAAATACTGCTCGTTGATGATTCCAAGACCGAACTGCATGTGCTGTCGGAGCTTCTGACCAAGAACGGTTACGCCGTGCGTACCGCCGAGAACGGTGAGGAGGCCTTGCGCCGTCTGCAGGAAGAAAAACCTGACCTCATCCTGATGGACGTCGTCATGCCGGGTCAGAACGGTTTCCAGCTTACGCGCGCCATCACCCGCGACCCGCTGTTTTCGACTGTGCCCGTCATCATGTGCACCAGCAAGAACCAGGAAACCGACCGGGTCTGGGGCATGCGTCAGGGGGCCAGCGATTACGTTGTCAAACCGGTGAACCCGGAGGAGTTGCTCCGCAAGATCAAGGCTTTCGGCTGAGATCGGGGACGCACAGATGGCCAATAAAGAAGCACTCCGGGCTTTGCAACAACGGCTGGCAGAGCGTCTGCAGACCGTGCGCGAGCATGCTCCCGCGCGGAACTGGCTGGCGGTCGAGATCGCCGGACACGGTTTCCTGATGCCACTTGAGCAGGCCGGCGAGATCTTTCCCTTGTCTGCCGCTCAGCATGTGCCGCACAGCCAGCCCTGGTTTCTGGGTGTGGCCAACCTGCGCGGTCAGTTGCATGGTGTGGTCGATGCGGCCATCTTTTTGGGACTCTCCAATCGGCCTGGGCGCAGCCTGGCCGATGTGGGTGCGCGCGATGCGGGGCGTCTGGTGGCCTTGAGCCACGCCCTGCAGTTGAATGTGGCACTCTTGATTGATCGCTTGCTGGGTTTGCGCAACGCCAGCATGTTGAAACCGGCTGCCAGGGAGGCGTCGGCAGGTAAACCCCATTTCATTGGTCAAGCCATGACCGATGAACAAGGGCGAATCTGGTACGAGCTGGATCTGGCTGCACTGTCGGCCGACGAAGCATTTTTGAAGATCGATGTCTGACGGTATCAACCGTCGAGCGCACTGTACACATCTGACCGTTTGGAGCACAAGAACATGAGTTTCCTCAGTCGTATCAAGGACATGGGCAAGACCAAGGGCGATGACGAGATCCCTTCGGAAGCCTTGAGCACGGAAGGCATGGTCTCGGTAACGGGCAATCAGGTGGTGGACACTGAGTCAGGTGCCTCCACGGTTCAGCCCGGTGGTGGCGAGGCCATCATTTCCGAATCGGCCCCGTCCGAGTTCCCTGCTGACTACCAGCGGCCGAATGAAGATCTCTCCGAAGCTGCCTTGATGGAGCCCCGCACCGGTCTGCCCGTGGTGGGGCACCTTCGCCTTGACCGTCAGCAGCGGCTGCTGGGTACTGGTTTGGCCGTCGGTGTGTTGGGGATGGTGCTCAGTGCGTTCCTTGCGGTGAACACCGCTGACCGTCGTGCAGGGCAATCGGCTGCAACCGGTCAGGCGCAGATGCAGTCGCAGCGTCTCGCGAAGTCGGTTTCGCAGGCCTTGATCGGTCGCGCACCCGCTTTCGATGAAGTGAATGAAAGCTCGAAGGTGCTGGCCAGCAACGTGCGCGGCTTGGCCAACGGCGACGACGAACTCGATCTGTCAGAGGTTCCAGGCGGTGTCAAGGAAACCCTGGCACCTCTGATGCCGCTGGTTGATCGGGCTGAAAAGAATGCCAAGTTCATCTTGAGCCAGAAGCAGACCCTGACCCGAGTGAGCGAGGCTTTGCGTGAGGTCAATACGCAGTCCTCCGAGTTGCTGGACTTGGCAGAAGGCATCACGCTCGCACGCGTTGAATCGGGCAACCTGAGCGCAAACGAGGCCTCCGCCCTGAGTCAGTTGGTCATGTTGACGCAGCGGATTGGTAAGTCAGCCAACGAATTCCTGACCGTGGAAGGCGTGTCCACCGAGGCTGTGTTCTTGCTGGGCAAGGACTTGAACGCGTTCCAGGTGACGGCGCAGGGCCTGCTCAAGGGCAGTTCCGAATTGAAGCTGTCGCCCGCTCGCGATCCTGAAGTGCGCGAGCAACTGGAAGTTTTGCTGAAGATTTTTGAAGGCACCAACACACAGGCGTCCTTCATTTTGGGTTCGCTGCAGAACCTGGTGGCAGCCCGTGATGCGCAAGTCGGCATCATTGACGACAGTGAACCGCTGCGCAAGGGGCTGGAGCAGGTGCAGCAAGGCTTGTCGCAGGGTACGGGTGTTGGCGGTTTGAACGTCGTTCTGCTCGTTGCTTTCCTGGCCCTGTCTGCGGCATCTGCGTACGGTCTGCTGCGCGTGTTCGTGACCGACAACCGTCACCGCGCTCAAGTTGCCGAATATCAGCGCCAGGAAGCCGAACGTCAGGAGCGCGAAGCCAAGCGCGTGAACGACGCCAACCAGGCCGCCATTTTGCGACTGATGAACGAGCTGCAGATGGTCGCTGAAGGTGACTTGACGCAACAAGCCACGGTGACCGAAGACATCACCGGCGCGATCGCCGACTCGGTGAACTTCACGGTGGAAGAGCTGCGTACCCTGGTGGCGCAGGTGCAAGGCACGGTGCAACGGGTGACCGAAACCACCGGCCAGGTGGAATCCACCTCGACCGAACTGCTGGCCGCATCCGACGAGCAGCTGCGTGAAATTCGCGAAACCGGTGAATCGGTGCTGCACATGGCCGGTCGAATCAACGAAGTGTCGGCGCAAGCGCAGCACTCCGCTGAAGTGGCCCGTCAGTCGCTGTCTGCGGCCGATACTGGTCTGCAGGCCGTGCAAAACGCCATCGGCGGTATGAACACCATCCGCGAACAGATCCAGGACACCTCCAAGCGCATCAAGCGACTGGGCGAATCGTCACAGGAAATCGGTGAAATCACCGAACTGATTTCGGACATTACCGAACAAACCAACGTGCTGGCCTTGAACGCTGCCATTCAGGCTGCGTCTGCAGGAGAAGCCGGTCGCGGCTTCTCCGTGGTGGCCGAAGAAGTGCAACGCCTGGCTGAACGCTCTGCTGATGCGACGCGCGAAATTGCCGCGCTGGTGCGTACCATTCAGACCGACACCCAGGACGCCGTGGCCGCTATGGAACGCTCGACCCAGGGTGTGGTGGAAGGGGCTCGACTCTCTGACGCCGCTGGTTCTGCACTGGGCGACATTGACCGCGTGTCACGCCGACTGGCCGAACTGATTGAGCAGATTTCCGAGCAGGCCCTCAAGGAAGCCGAATCCGCGAACGTGGTGGTGACCAACATCCAGCACATTTTTGCGGTGACAGAGCAGACCGGGGAAGGGACACGTTCGACCACCCAACTGGTGCGCGAACTGTCTCGGATCGCCAACGAACTTCAGCAATCTGTGTCTCGATTCAAGATTGCCTCCTGAGCTGGATGATTCATGGACAGCCTGCAACAAGACACCTCCCTGCCTTCGGATGATCTCAGCGCCCTGGCTTGGGTGCATGAGGAGTTGCGCAAGTCGCTGGACCTCGCCCACAAGGCCCTGCACCGTTGCCTGAAAGACGCCACCGCCGTGGGCGTGTCCGATATGGACGCCCTCGATCCGGCCGTCTTGAGAACGGCCCGGCAGCAGGTCCACCAAGGGGTGGGCGCACTCGAGTTGGCGGGCTTGCCCGCTGGTGCCACGGTGCTGCGAGCCAGCGAAGCGGTGATCCAGAAGTTGATCAACCGTCCGCAACTGATCGATGAAGATGTCGTGCGCGAAGTCGAGCGTGCGTCGTTCGCCTTGCTCGACTACATTGCACGCCGCTTGGCAGGCAAATCCGTGTCGGCCATGGCGATGTTCCCGCAGTACGAGGCCTTGGTGGCGCGTGCAGGCGGCGGCATGGCGCGCCCGACAGATCTGTGGAGTCAGGATTGGCCCACGCTGTCCCTCGAAGCCCCTCTTGCGCCTCCTGAGGGCGTGACCCCGCGTGCGCCGGATGCGGCCACCGTCGAGGATTTCGAGATGGGGCTTCTCAAGCTGATGCGCCGCAATCAGCCTGAAGATGCCGTGGCGCTGTCTGAACTGTGCGCTTCGCTGGCAAGTGAGGCTTCACAACGCCAGGCCTCGCGCGAATGCGCCACCTGGATGTTGGCCAGCGGTTTTCTCGAAGCGCTGGCAGGCAAGCATGTGCCTTTGAGCGTGCACGCCAAGCGCGTGTTGTCCTCGTTGCTCAGTCAGTTGCGGGTGCTCACACGGGGGCAGGAAGTGCCTTCCGACCGCCTCGCCAGTGAATTGCTGTTCTTCTGCGCCCAGGCGGGTGATGTGCCTACGCACGAGCGCTCCGTGCTGGCGCGTGTGCGCCGTACGTTTGGGCTTGCGCGCCACAAGCCCGTGAACCTGTCGGCTTCCAGCCTGGGTCGCTTCGATCCAACCTGGGTCACACAAGCCATCAAGCGTGTGGCGGGTGCGAAGGATGGTTGGTCTGCCGTGGCCGGCGGAGAACTGTTGCGACTGGGAGGCTTGAACGAGCAGTTCGCGCTGGTTTGCGATTCCCTGCGCAGGCTTTTTGTTCAGGGTGATGTGCTTGCCACAGCGTTGGCCGAAGCAGCTCAGAAAACGGTGGCCACAGCAAGTGCGCCCGAGCCCAGTCTGGCCATGGAAGTGGCCACCAGTTTGCTGTACGTTGAAGCCAGTCTTGAGGATGGTGAGTTTGATCAACCTGACCAGCAGGCACGCCTGCAGCGTCTGGCCGAGCGGATTCAGAGTGTCGGACAGGGCCAGGCCGCCCACCCTCTTGAGGGTTGGATGGAGGATCTGTACCGCCGGGTTTCTGATCGCCACACGATCGGCTCAGTGGTTGACGAGCTGCGCACCACGCTGACCGAAGCCGAGAAGCACATCGACCAGTTCTTCCGTGACTCGCAGGACCGCACACCCCTGGTACCCGTCCCCGGGATTTTGCAGTCAATGCGCGGTGTCCTGGCTGTGCTGGGTCTCGATCTGGCGGCGCAAGCCAGCGTCCGCATGCGCGATGATGTGGGCCACCTGCTGCTTGAGACCACCGATCTGGAGGATGCCGCGCAGCGCGGCGTGTTCGACCGTCTTGCCAGCAACCTGGGTGCACTGGGCTTCCTGATCGACATGATGGGTGTGCAACCCCATCTGGCCAAGTCTCTGTTCAAGCTTGACCCCGAGACTGGCGTGCTGTCGCCGGTCATGGGCCGCGAGAAGAAGGCGCTGCCTCATACAGACGACCCGGTCGAAGCCGTGGCTCAGCATGTTCAGCAGGTTCAGCAAGAAGAAGCACTGGCCGTTGCCGACGAGGTGACCCAGACGTTGGGCCGTGGCGATGCGTCGCTCGACGAAGTTTCGGATCAACTGAACCGTCTGGCCGAGATGCCTCACGTTCAGGATCAGCCTGAACTGGCTGGCAGTCTGGCGGCCGCGCAAGCGGCCTTGGTCAACGCACAGTCTTCTGATGATCAGGACTCTGTGGCCGCCGCACGCGAGCAAGTCGCCCATGTCCTGTCTGACCTCACCCGCGTTGAGGAGCCTGAGCCAGAAGTGATCACGGCACCAGTGCCGTTGTTGGCTCCCGTCGTCGCGACCGCACCGGCAGAAACCGGTCTGGAAGAAGACGATGAAATGCGGGAGATCTTCCTGGAGGAAGCGCGTGAAGTGATCGAGACGGCGCTCGCCAGTCTTGAACAACTGTCGCATCAGGCCGATGACCTGGAGGCCTTGACTTCGGTTCGCCGCGCATTCCACACCCTCAAGGGCAGCTCTCGCATGGTGGGCCTGAACCAGTACGGTGAGGCCGCCTGGGCGTGCGAGCAATTGTTCAATACCTGGCTGGCCTCGCAAGAGCCTGCAGGTGCGGACCTGCTGGGCGTGAGCAACGAAGTGCTGGCTCACTTCTCTGTATGGACCGATGCCATTGCAGAGGGGCAAGCTGGTGGCTGGCGTCACGAGCCCGTGACCACCGTCGCTGAAGCGCTGCGCCTGCAGGGGCAACGCCTGAGCCTGCGTGACGTGCTTCAGGCAGCTTCGCCAGCGCCAGTGTTGGCAGAGCAAGTGTCGCAAGAGATGCTGCCTGCGCAGGACGTTGAACCTGAGCTGATGGACGTCGCTGACACAGCGGAAGTCGCTGAGGGTGAGTTCACCTTCACAGAAATCCCGGTTCCCCAGGAGGCGGTCGATTCCTTCGAACTGGACCTGTCCGCTGAAGACTTGGGCGTACCCCCTGCAACCCCAGCCGCCTCCGAATTGCCGATGGTCAACATCGCTGATTTCGGGATTGAACTGGACCTGTCCGTGCCTGCTACAGATGCATCCACGGCAGTGCTGGGATCGGACTGGTCATCTGCTTCTTCCACAGCGACGTCGGGTGATGCCGAGATGCCTGCGGTGGGTGAGGTCAGTGAGATCGACGACGAGCCGGTTCTGAGTGTCAACATCCTTGAGCCCAAGCACGTCGTGCAGCTTGAGGACGATGACCCGACCGTGTCGGGTGATCTGTACGAGACGCCCGCAGGAGATTTGAGCGAGGCGGCAGACGCTTTGTCGCTGGCCTCTTCGGAAGAAACGCAGGTAGAAGTCCAGGCGTTGCCCGATCTGCTGCTGGACGACATGGTGGCTGAGCAGCAGGAAGCGGCGGCATTGCCCGATGCGACCGTGGAAGTCTCTGCCGAAGATGCATCGGTGGGTGCCTTGCCTGAGGAAGATGTCCTGCAGGATCTGCCGCTTGAGTCAGTCGGTGAAGCGGCTGATGTGCCTGAACAGACGGATCTGGTTGACGCCGAGTCTTCCGACGAGCAGTACAAGGTGGTGGGTGATCTGCGCATCGGTATTCCGCTGTTCAACATCTACCTCAACGAGGCCGATGAGCAGTCGCGTCGTCTGAGCCAGGCTCTGGCTGAGTGGGCGTTGCAAGCGCAGCAACCCGTCACCGACGAGATGATCGCGCTGGCGCATTCGCTGGCTGGTAACTCCGGTACGGTGGGCTACACCGAGCTGTCCAGACTGGCACGGCTGCTGGAGCACGCACTGATGCGCTGCCAGGCCTTGGGTGCGGGTGAAGTCGAGGCCACAGCCTTGTTCACAGAAGCGGCCGAAGAAGCGCGCCGTTTGCTGCATCAGTTTGCTGCTGGTTTCCTCAAGTCGCCGTCTGACGACCTGATGGCGCGGCTGGAAGATTACGAGCATGAGGCTTCGCGCCGCTATGAGGCGCGCAGTCTGGTGGCAGACCAGGAAGAGGTCGAGGCCGACTTGGACGAGTTGGAGCAACTGTGCGCTGCGGACCATGCGGCACAGGAACAGGCAGCAGAAGATGAGGCGTTTGAGGAGCCCGTGCCTGACAGCACCGAGACCGACATCGACCTGAGTGTGGTGCAGGATGTCGTACCGCTGGGGCTGGCTGAGTTCAAGGCCTTCGATGAAGCCCCGGTGCAGACGGCAAGCTCCGCCGCGTCTCGCAGTAGCGCTGTGGTCTGGGACGATGGCGAGGCCATCGACGCCGTGGACAGCGTGGACGTTGACCTGTTCCCGATCTTCGAAGAAGAGGCGCTGGAGTTGCTGCCTCAACTGGGCGGTCAGATTCGTGATTGGCTCGATGCACCTGACAGTGCAGCGGTGGCCGGCACAGCCTGCATGCGGACGCTGCACACCTTCAAGGGCGGTGCTCGTCTGGCGGGTGCCATGCGTCTGGGTGAACTGGCGCACCGACTTGAAAGCACCATTGAACATCTGGTGGCCGCCGAATCGGTGAGTTACGAGGATGTGGCTCCGCTGGAAGCCCGCGTGGATCGTTTGCTCGAGGTCTTCGAGGCTCTGCGTCAGCAAGACGCTCAGACCTACGAAGCGCAGGAAGTGCAAGCGGCGCATTCTGTCGAGCAAGAGCGTCAGGCAAGCGAGGAGCCGGTCCTTGATGGTGCGGTTGAACTTGACCAGGCTGTCATGCGCGATGAGTGGCCATCGCCAGCACTGGAGAGTGTGCCTACTGTGGCCGGTGAAACTGCGAGTGCAGATGCTGTCGCCCAAGATGCCGCACCAAGGCGCATCAGTGCACGTGAGGCTGCCGAGCTCAAGCTGACGCCAGTGGACTGGACGGCGCTCGATGGCAAGCCTTGGCAGGGTTCACGTCGCACAGTACGGGAAACCCAGCAAGGCGTCTCTCAGGTTGCGGTGCGTGTGAGGCCGCAACTGCTCGACCGACTGGTCAACCATGCTGGCGAGGTGTCCATCACCCGCACGCGCCTGTCTTCTCAGGTGGGGCAGATCCGCACGTCTCTCAACGACCTGACGGAAAACCTGGAGCGTTTGCGCCTGCAATTGCGCGACATTGAACTGCAGGCTGACACCCAGATGTCAACCCGGATGGAAGCTGCACGAGCGGCCAGTCAGGAGTTCGACCCGCTTGAGTTTGACCGCTACACGCGCTTCCAGGAACTGACCCGCATGATGGCCGAGTCGGTGAACGACGTGGCCACTGTGCAGCGCACCTTGCAGCGTAGCCTTGAAACGGCAGAAGACCAGTTGGCCGTGCAGGCCCGCTTGACGCGCGACCTGCAAGACGACCTGTTGCGTACACGCATGGTGGAGTTCGAAGGCCTGTCCGATCGACTTTACCGTGTGGTGCGTCAGGCCGCCAAGGAGACCGGCAAGCAGGTTCGCCTTGATATCGTGGGTGGGGCCACCGAAGTGGACCGTGGCGTGCTGGAACGTTTGACGGGCGCTTTTGAACACCTGCTGCGCAACTGCATTTCTCACGGCATTGAAATGCCGGACGAACGGCTTGCGGCTGGCAAGGAAGCATCGGGTCTGGTGACGGTGGCCTTGCGTCAGGAAGGCAATGAAGTTGCCATCGAATTCCGAGACGACGGGGCGGGTCTCAACCTTGCTGGTATCCGCAAGCGTGCGGTGGCGACGGGCTTGCTGCAGGATGGGCAGACGGTCACCGATGCCGAGTTGGCGCAGTTCATCTTCATGCCTGGGTTCTCGACCTTTGACAAGGTGACGGAACTGGCCGGTCGCGGTATCGGTATGGACGTGGTTCGTTCCGAGATCAACGGGATGGGCGGTCGCATCGAAACCGCTACCAGCGCAGGGCGTGGCACCAGTTTCACCCTGGTGGTGCCCCTGACCACGGCGGTCACCAAGGTGGTGATGATGCGTTGCGGCGCTCATGTCGTTGCCGTGCCCACCCACCTGATCGAGATCGTTCGTCGCGCCAAGCCGGACGAAGTGAAGCACGCCTATCAACAGGGTAGTTACATCTACGGCGACCACGCGTTGCCGTTCTACTGGCTTGGTGCGTTGTTGGACCTCAGTCCTCGCAGTCATGAGACGGGCCGTACGTTGCCGTTGGTGGTCATCCGTTCGGCGCAGCAACGCGTGGCGCTGCACGTTGATGAAGTGCTGGGCAACCAGGAAGTGGTGGTCAAGAACCTTGGGGTGCAGATGTCACGCATGCCGGGTCTGGCTGGCATGACCTTGTTGGCTTCGGGTGCCGTGTCCCTGATTTACAACCCCGTGGCTTTGGCCACGATCTACGGCACGCGTGCTCAGGCGTTGACCTCACATGCTCTGGCTGCTGACAGCGCTGCTGGCGACGGTTGGGCGCAGTCCGACACCCCAGGTGTGGTGATTCAGGGTGTTCCGGACGAGGTGTTGGCACCGCTTGTGCTGGTGGTGGACGATTCGCTCACCGTGCGCCGTGTGACGCAGCGCCTGCTGGTGCGTGAGGGCTACCGCGTGACCCTGGCCAAGGACGGTCTGGAAGCGCTGGAAGTTCTGGCGCAAGAACGCCCCTCGGTGGTGCTCTCCGACATCGAGATGCCGCGTATGGATGGCTTCGACCTTGTGCGAAATATTCGTGCAGATGCGAGAATTGCGGACATGCCTGTCATCATGATCACTTCGCGCATTGCTCAAAAGCACCGTGACTATGCTGAAGAGTTGGGCGTGAACCATTACCTCGGCAAGCCTTATGGCGAAGAGGAATTGCTGGAACTGGTGGGTCGTTATACGACGCATCCGGAAACAGCAGCCTGATCCACACTGTCAACGACCTCACCTGAATGGACCCTTGCATCGAACCCCAGAATCAGGTGGATGACCCCATCTCCCACCTCGCTACGCTGACTGCGCAGCGGGACAGGGAGATGCTTGATGTCTCTCTGGCGCAAGGGGTGCTGGAGTTGCTGCCGGTGGCCAGCGTTGGGGTGTACCGAGTTGTGGGGCCAGATGTAGAGGGGCAGCGTTGGCTGTGCTGCGGTCTGGCACGACGTGGGCAGTTGACCGTCAGCGATCCACCCTGGGTGGACCTGGATTCCTTGCCTGCTGTTGCCGCGTTTCCCTTGCGCCGTCTGGTGCTGGATTCGCGTTTGCTTGAGCAGGCGGAGTTGCCCACAGTCAATCTTGTTGACCCGGCGCATTGCTTTGTCACGGTGTTGCCCCTGATGGTCGAACTGGGCTTGCCCGGTGTGCTGGAGGTGATCTCGGACAAACCCCTGCCGCTGGACGCCTTGAAGCCGATCCAGACCTTGCTCAAGGTGTTTGCCAATTTCCAGAACTTGCTGGAATCGAGCCAGAGAGACGCCCTCACAGGTTTGCTGAATCGGCAAACCTTTGATGCGACCTTCCTCAAGGCATCCATGCCTTCGCAGGCAAATCCGGTGCAAGACGTCGAACGCCGGGTTTCGTCCGTCACTGGCTATTGGCTGGGTGTGATCGACATTGACCTGTTCAAATTGGTCAACGACCGCTTTGGGCATTTGATTGGCGATGAAGTGCTGGTATTGGTGGCGCGCATCATGCGTCAGTCGTTCCGGCACTACGACCGCCTGTACCGATTTGGTGGAGAAGAGTTCGTTGTCTTGTTGCGTGGCGGTACGGAAGCCGATGCCAAGCAGGCATTCGAGCGCTTTCGGCGCAACGTAGAGTCCTATGTGTTCCCGCAGGTCAGCAAGGTCACCATCAGTCTGGGTTTCACCGAGGTGATGCACAACGACACGCCAAGTGTGGCGTTTTCTCGTGCTGACCAGGGCGTTTACCAAGCCAAGCACCAGGGACGCAATCTGGTGCTGTGTTACGAGGCGCTGGTGCGCGAGGGTGTGCTCAAAACCGAAACCGCCCACGTGGGCGACGTCGAACTGTTCTGACACTCGCTGTTCAGCGCGTGCGGCGCGGTTTGCGTGTCCGTGGCGGTTCGGTGTCTTTGATCTTGCCTTCGCTCACCACCGCATAACGCGCCAAGGTTTCGTTGCGTGCCACATCGTGCTGCACGATCGGCATGGGGTAGTCGCGTCCGAGCACCACATCGTCTGCGCTGGCCAGATCGGCGGGGCGTGCCAGCCAGGGAGCGTGCAGCGCTTTGTCGGGCAGTGCGGCCAATTCGGGCACATAGCGGCGGATGAACTTGCCCTGCGGATCGAACTTTTCGCTCTGCGTGATGGGGTTGAAGATGCGGAACCAGGGCTGGGCATCGCAACCGCTGGAGGCCGCCCATTGCCAGCCACCGTTGTTGGCCGCCAGGTCAAAGTCAAGCAATTGCTCTGCAAACCACGCTTCACCGCGTCGCCAGTCAATGCCCAGGTCCTTGATCAGGAAACTCGCGGTGACCATGCGCAGGCGGTTGTGCATGTAGCCGGTTTGCCGCAGCTGTCGCATGGCAGCATCCACCAAGGGATAGCCTGTGCGGCCTTCGCACCAGGCCTGGAAGTGCGCATTGGCTTTGGTGCCGTGCGCCCACTTGATGCGGTCGTATTCGCGCCGGTAGGCACCTCCCACGACATGCGGGTGGTGGAACAGGATCTGGTGATAGAAATCGCGCCAGATCAACTCGGACAGCCAGGTCTGTGCCCCGCTCGAACCTGCCTGAGCCCGCTGCCAGGCCAGGTCGGCCAGGTGGCGGATGGAGATGGTGCCAAAGCGCAGGTGGGTCGAGAGGTAGCTGGGCCCTTTGACGCCGGGATAGTCTCGCGTTGTGTCGTAGTGGTCAATGCGGTGCAGGAAATCGTCCAGCAACGCTTGTGCGCCTGACATGCCGGGCGCGACCTTCAAAGGGGCCGCTTCTTCGAAGCCGATGTCGGCCAGCGTCGGGATGTGGTCCGCTCCCATCGCGTCCACCGCAACGGGCACGGGGGCCAGGTGTCCTGCATAAGGTGTGATCGGGTAGGGCTTGACGTAGAAGGGCTCCAGCTTTTTGAGCCAGGCGTTCTTGTAGGGGGTGAAGACGCCGTAAGGGGTGTCGTTGCCGGTAAGCACCTCGTTGCGCTCGAAGATCACGTGGTCTTTGAGGGTGTAGAGTGCCACACCCAGGTTGCTCAAGCGTCCACGCACCTGCGCGTCCCGGTCCTGCGCATCGGGCTCGTCATCGTGGTTGGCATAGACCGATTGCACGCCCAGCTCGCCTGCCAGTTGCGGGATCACCGAGCGGGCCGAGCCATAGCGCACGATCAGGCCGACGTGCTCGGGCTGAGGCACGCCCGCGTTCAGGGCCAGTTCGCGCAGCCCTTGGTCCAGCTCGACCAGGCTGTCACGGATGAAGGCCACACGGCGGTCCTGACGGGGCAGGGGCTCCAGGATGTTGCTGTCGAACACAAAGGCGCACCAGACCCGCCGGTTCTGCTTCAGTGCGTGAAACAGGGCGGCGTGGTCGGTGCAGCGCAGGTCGCGGCGGAACCACACCAGGGCCGAGACATTCGATTCGCTCATGGTCGTCTAATTCACAGATAGTCGGTACGGATCAGCATGGGCGTCTAAAATCAGCGCATGTCCCCAAGCGCATCTTCCCCCATCAATCTGACCAATCAGTTTCTCATCGCCATGCCCGGCATGGTGGACGGCAATTTTGCCGGGACTGTGGTCTATATGTGCGAGCACAACGACAAGGGCGCGCTGGGGCTGGTCATCAACCGGCCCATTGACATCAATTTGAAGCACCTGTTCGAGAAGGTGGACCTCTCGCTGGACCGCAGTGACCTGGCCGAGCGCCCGGTGTACCTGGGCGGACCGGTGCAGACCGAGCGCGGTTTCGTGTTGCACGAAAGCCTGGATGACGAGGGAGGGCACTACAACTCCACCTTGAAGATCGCCGGTGGATTGGAGATGACGACCTCGCGCGATGTGCTCGAAGCGCTTGCTCACGGGGCTGGGCCGCGCAAGGTGTTCATCACGCTGGGCTATTCTGGTTGGACGGCCGGCCAGCTCGAAGACGAAATCTCGCGCAATGGCTGGCTGAATGTGGACGCTGATCCGCAGGTCATTTTCGACACGCCCGTGGCGCAGCGATACGACAAGGCCTTGTCTTTGCTGGGCATTGATCGCAGCTTCCTGATGGGTGAGGCCGGTCACGCATGAGCGCTCAGTCTGTTTCGGTGATCCGGCATTTTCTGGCCTTCGATTACGGACTCAAGCGGGTGGGTGTGGCCACAGGCAACAGCCTGACGCGCCAGGCCCAGCCATTGCGCACCGTTGCGGCCGAAGGGGCGGAGCGGTTTGCCCAGATTGGCAAGCTGATTGAAGAGTGGCGGCCCGACGCGCTGGTCATCGGCGTACCGTTTCACCCCGATGGGGCCGAACACGAGAACACCCTGCGCGCCCGCAAGTTTGGCGCTCAGCTGCGCGGGCGGTTTCACCTGCCGGTGCACGAGGTGGACGAGCGCTATTCCACGACCGAGGCCCAAGGTTTCGGTGCCCAGGATCTGGACGCGGCATCGGCTGCCATCTTGCTGCAACAGTATTTCAACGATCATCCTGGGGATGACACCCCGAAAGAGGCCTGAGTGAGCACTTCGCCCCACACCTTGCACCTCGATGCCGAGGCCCTGTATGCCAATTTGCTGACGGGCGTGCGCCGTCTGGTCACCCCTGCCACCGTGCTGGTGGGCGTGTGGTCGGGCGGGGCGTGGCTGGCCGAGCGTCTGAACGCCGATCTGGGCCTGAAGACGCCCCATGGCGTCATTTCGTCGGCGCTGCATCGCGATGATTTCGGTTCGCGCGGCATGGTGTCATCCAAGGATGTCACCCACCTGCCCTTCGAGGTCGATGGTGCCCACATTCTGCTGATCGACGACGTGATCTACACCGGGCGCACCACCCGGGCCGTGCTCAACGAGTTGTTCGACTTCGGTCGCCCCGCCAGTGTGACGCTGGCCGTGCTCGTGGACCGTGGCGGACGCCAGTTGCCTTTCGAGCCGGCCCTGTCGGCTGCCCGCATCACCCTGCCGTCGCAAGAGCGTGTCGCCTTGGGCCGCGCCGACGACGGCCGCTTCCAATTCCATTTCGAGAGGGTTTGATGACTGCCATCCGGAAACCCCAGCGCAACCCCCAGCTCAACAGCCATGGGGAGTTGATCCACCTGCTGTCCACCGAAGGACTGCCCAAAGCCATCATCCACCAGATCCTGGACACGGCCGAGCAGTTCCTGAGCGTCAACGACCGCGAGGTCAAGAAGGTGCCGCTGCTGCGCGGCAAGAGCGTGTTCAACCTGTTCTTCGAGAACAGCACCCGCACCCGCACCACCTTCGAGATCGCGGCCAAGCGCCTGAGCGCTGACGTGATCAACCTGGACATCGCGCGCTCGTCGGCCTCCAAGGGCGAGAGCCTGCTCGACACCATCGCCAACCTGTCGGCCATGAGCGCCGACATGTTCGTGGTGCGCCATTCCGAATCGGGTGCGCCCTACCTGATCGCCCAGCATGTGGCACCGCACGTGCATGTGGTCAACGCCGGTGACGGTCGCCACGCGCACCCGACGCAGGCGCTGCTGGACATGTACACGATCCGGCACTACAAGAAAGACTTCACCAACCTGACCGTGGCCATCGTGGGCGACATTGTGCACTCGCGCGTGGCCCGCTCCAACATCCACGCGTTGACCACCCTGGGCGTGCCCGAGGTGCGGGTGGTGGGTCCACGCACCCTGGTGCCGGGTGACCTGCGCGAGATGGGTGTGCGCGTGTGCCACGACATGGCCGAGGGCATCCGCGATGCCGATGTCGTCATCATGCTGCGTCTGCAGAACGAGCGCATGACCGGCGGCATGCTGCCCAGCGCCGGTGAGTTCTTCAAGGAGTTCGGTCTGACCGAGTCCAAGCTGGCGCTGGCCAAGTCCGATGCCATCGTGATGCACCCTGGCCCCATCAACCGCGGCGTGGAAATTGACTCCGCTGTCGCCGATGGCAAGCAAAGCGTCATCTTGCCCCAGGTCACGTTCGGCATCGCCGTGCGCATGGCCGTGATGTCCATCCTGGCTGGTAACGAGGCCTGATCCCATCATGAAGATCTTGATCAAGAACGGCCGAATGGTCGACCCCGCTTCCGGCCTGGACCAGGTCGGTGATCTGGCCATCACGGCCAGCCGCATCACGGCCCTGGGCAACGTCAGCGCCGATTTCGAACCCGACCGCGTCATCGATGCCACGGGCCTGATCGTGGCCCCGGGTCTGGTGGACCTGGCGGTGCGCCTGCGCGAGCCCGGTCATGAGCACGAAGGCATGCTGGAGTCCGAGTTGGCCGCAGCGGCCGCCGGTGGCGTGACCAGCGTGGTGTGCCTGCCCGACACCGATCCGACGCTGGACGAACCCGGCCTGGTCGAGATGCTCAAGCTGCGCGCGCGCAAGCTCAGTCGTTGCCGCCTGTTCCCGCTGGGGGCCTTGACCCGTGGGCTCAAGGGCGAGAACCTGACCGAGATGGCCGAGTTGCACGAAGCCGGTTGCGTGGGCTATTCACAGGCGGAGGTGCCGATCAAGGACACCCAGGTGTTGCAGCGTGCCATGCAGTACGCCGCCACCTTTGGCTACACCGTCTGGCTGCGCCCGCAAGATCCGTGGTTGGGCAAGGGCGTCGCAGCCAGTGGCGCTGTGGCCACGCGTCTGGGCTTGTCCGGGGTGCCTGTCAGTGCTGAAACCATTGCCATCCACACCATCGTTGAACTGGTGCGGGTCACAGGGGCTCGGGTGCACTTGTGCCGTATTTCCAGCGCAGTGGGTGTGGACCTGGTACGTCAGGCCAAGGCTCAGGGCTTGCCCATCACGGCTGATGTCAGCATCAACTCCCTGATGCTGACCGATGTGGACATTGGCTACTTCAACTCCTCCATGCGTGTGACCCCGGCCCTGCGTCAGGGGCGGGACCGCGACGCGCTGCGCGCGGGTCTGCTTGATGGCACGCTCGACGCGCTGGTGTCCGACCACAACCCGGTCAGCGAAGATGAGAAGACGCTACCCTTCGGTGAAGCCACGCCGGGTGCCACCGGAGTCGAGTTGCTGCTGAGCCTGGCCATGAAGTGGTCCGGAGCGGATCAGCAGGACCAACCTGCAGCTGAAAGCCTGCGTCAGGCGCTGTCGGTGGTGACGCAGGGGCCCGTCAAGGTGCTGGGCGATGCCCTGGGTTCGCTGACTCACAGTGCGGGCCGCCTGGTGGAAGGCGGGGTGGCAGACATTGTGTTGTTCGATCCGACCGTGCGTTGGCAGGTTCAACCGTCGGCCTTGGTCAGTCAGGGCAAGCACACACCGTTTGCCTTCGAGTCCACCGGGTTTGAGTTGGCCGGCCGCGTGCGTCTGACCCTGGTGGCCGGGCAGGTGGCGCACGATGCACAGGACCGCGATCAGGCATGAGCCTGGCCTCGCCTGAATCCACGCTGTCTTCCCGGCTCGTTCGGGCCGGTGGGGTGCTGGCAGTGCTGCGTGCTGCCTGGCGATTGAGCCGGGTGTTGACGCATGTGCTGTACGCCTACATCCGATCCTGGCTGGTCTGGCCGCATCTGAGCGCCCAGGGGCGCGATGATGAAAGCGTTCGCTGGTCCCGGCAGTTGCTGGGCATGCTGGGCATTCAACTGGTGGTGCGCGGACAGGCACGACCGGGAGCCAAGCTGGTGGTGGCCAATCACGTCTCGTGGCTCGATATTGTGGCCATCAATGCCGTCGTGCCGTCGCGCTTCGTTTCCAAAGCCGAGGTCGGGCGTTGGCCCTTGGTCGGACGTGTGGTCACACAGGCTGGCACCCTCTTTCTCACCCGCGAGCGCCGCCGTGACGCCATGCGGGTGCTCGGGCTCATGGCCAAAGGCTTGCGTGAAGGGCACACCCTCGCGGTCTTCCCCGAGGGCACCACAGGCACGGGGCATGGCGTGCTGCACTTTCACCCCAATCTGTTGCAGGCTGCCATTGATGCGGGGGTGCCTGTGCAGCCGGTGGTCTTGCGCTATGCCGATCCGGTTCACGAAGTCAGTCCGCTGGCAGCTTACGTGGGTGACACCAGCTTGCTGCAGTCGCTATGGTGGGTGGTTTCAGCGCGGGGGCTGGTCGTGCACGTTCAGGTCTTGCCCTTGCAGGCAGTTGCCCACGCCGATCGACGTGCCCTCGCTGTCTTGCTGCAGGAGCAAATTGGGGCTGCGGTCCTGCTTTGACGAGACCACCACAGCGCGATGATCTCTTGCTGGCACAGAATCCGATGTTTTGATGGGGCATTTTTGCGCTGAGTCAAGTGCGCTGGAGGCCGCCCCTACAATGCGCCGTGATTTGAAAGGTATTGAATGTTTGAATCCTCCTTCTGGTCATCACTGCATGACGCCGTCGTGCAGTGGGCCATTGATGGCTGGACGTCTGCCAGCGGCTGGCAGATTCTGGTCTTCACCCTCATCGTGACGCACATCACCATTGCGTCCACCACCATCTTCCTGCATCGCTCCCAAGCCCATCGGGCGCTGGAATTGCACGCGATCCCCTCACATTTCTTCCGCTTCTGGCTGTGGCTCACCACCAGTACCGTCACCAAACAATGGGTGGCCGTGCACCGCAAGCACCATGCCAAGTGCGAAACCGCCGAAGACCCGCACAGCCCGGTCACGCACGGCATCAAGACTGTGCTGTTGCAGGGGCGTGAGCTTTACAAAAACGAGGCCATGAAGGCCGAAACCCTCAAGAAATTTGGACATGGCACCCCGGATGACTGGCTGGAGCGTCATCTCTACACCCCTCGCAACAACTGGGGGCCGATCGTCATGCTGCTGATCAATCTGGCCCTGTTTGGCGTGGTCGGCATCACGGTCTGGGCCGTTCAAATGGTCTGGATTCCCATCACAGCGGCGGGCATCATCAACGGGTTGGGGCACTGGTGGGGCTATCGCAATTTCGAAGCACCTGATGCCTCCACCAACATTTCACCGTGGGGCATCCTCATTGGTGGCGAAGAACTGCACAACAACCACCACACCTACCCGACCTCGGCCAAACTCTCGGTCAAACCATACGAATTCGACATTGCCTGGGCTTACATCCGGGGCATGGAAATGATGGGTTGGGCCAAAGTGCGCAAGACGCCACCGCGCTTGACACTGGGTGCCGTGAAGCCCGTGGCCGATGCCCAGACCCTGGAGGCCATTGTTGCCAACCGCTACGAACTCATGGCGGGTTATGCGCGTGAAGTGCGGCGCGCTTGTGCCAGTGAGGTGACGCGCTTGAAGGCCAGTGGGCAGGTTGCCGCCGCCGCACAACTCAAGCGCGTGCGCCGTTGGGTGCACCGCGATGCCGCTCAAATGCCCACCGGCATGGCACAACAAGTGCAGCAGGTGTGCGCCGACCTGCCACAACTCGACAAACTCATCGCCATGCGTGAAGAGTTGCGCGCCCTGTGGACGCGCACGAACGTGTCGGCCGAACAACTCGTGCACGATCTGCAAGAGTGGTGTCAGCGTGCTGAAAGCAGTGGCATTGCTGCTTTGCAAGAGTTTTCACGCAAACTTCGCGCCGCTCACGCCTGAGTTGAATGCTGGTTTTTGCCCCATCCAACCCCGCGATTGCGGGGTTTTTTATGGCACCAACAATTCGATCTGCGCGTTTACCCTTAAAGCTTTCATCTTTTTCACATTTTTCGGCGTGAAGTTTGGCGCGTTGCTGTTGTTTTCACATCGCGATTGCCGACTTTCCCCAAGTAGCCCTTTCCCCCCTGTCCTGTAATCTGAACCCGTTCTGTCAGCGATGGTCACTGGTCCGTTTGCGGATGAGTGTGCTGAGCCGGACAGAGTCGGGCTGTGGCGGTGCAACCGCGCGGGTTCAGAGACGGCAAGGGTTCGAACATGTGGCTTGATGTGGGTATCGGTATCTTGGGATGCATCCTCGGTGCTGGCGGGGCCTGGTGGTATCACCGTCGGGCGTTGCTGGCGCGCGGGGTGCTGGTTCCACAGTCCGAGGTTCTGACTCAGCAGCAGGCCTGGCAAGCCCGGCTGGATGACCTGCAAGCACAGCTTGAGGAACAGGCTCAAACCGCACAACAACAAGACACCCACGCGCATGACCAGCTTGCCCAGATGCGAGCCGGGCTGGAAGCGCAGCTGCAACAGGTTCAAGGCAATGCAGCGCTCTCCCGAGAACAAGCCCTGCAGACCAGCAACCAACTCGGTGAGGCCATCGACAAACTGCTGGGCTTGATCAAAACCTTCGAGCGCTGGCATGCCGACATGAACGTGCTCATCATCCACAACCGCGAAATGCACAATCGCAACGACGAGTTCGCTTCCATCGTCCGGCAGGTGATCATCGTCGCGCTCAATGCCTCCATCGAGGCAGCGCGCGCCGGCGAGATGGGCAAAGGCTTTGCCGTGGTGGCCAACGAGGTGCGCAGCCTGGCCAACCGGGCCGAAGCGCTGTCCAAGGATTACAGCGTCAACCTGCACAAGAATGACCTCATCACCACCACCACTTTCCAGGACCTGCAAGCGGGCGGCAAGATGATCATTGGGGCTGTCTCTGAGTTGCAGTCACTCAACCACAAGACTCGCGCCATTTTGGTGAGTGAACCTGCTTGAGCACCATGATCAGCGCCCAAGCCAAAACCGGTTTTGAGTTTTATGTGACCAATGCGCTCAAGTCGGCCGTCGTGTCCTCGCCGGATGAACGTGTGGAAGTCACTCTGCTGGACGACAACAGTGAAATCAAGGAAGAGAAACTCGTCATCCTCACGGTGTCGTCGTACCTGTTTCGTGCCATCACCCTGATGACCTTCACGCTCAATCCGGTCACTCGGCGACACCTGGCAGCCATCCACCACAGCAGTGTTGATGCCATGACGGAAGCAGACTACCTTGACGTCATTGGCGAGGTGGGTAACATTTTTTGTGGTGCGCTGAACCGCGATCTCTCACACCATTTTCCGTATCTGGGCATGTCCACCCCTAACGTGCTGGAGCGCGAGTGTGGCGACCACCTCGATGAGCTCAATGCCAGCCACGTCCAGCATTTTCGTGTGGTGGTCAATGACGAAGTTACCTTCCATGCCAGTCTGTGCGTCTGTGATTTTGCCGACATTGACTTCCAGGCAGATATCACGGTGGTGGACGAAAGCCACGGCGAGCTGGAACTGTTCTGAATTCAACCTTTCAAGGAAACGTACTCAACATGCAGGAAGCCGCCCAACTGGTCAGCAAGGTGCTGGTTCTCAATGATGATGTGGAAGTGCGAGGACACATCAAGGCCTTCTGTGAGGCTCACCATCTGATCCCCGTCAAGCCGCAACCCGGCGCAGTGCTGTCGGTCCTCAAGTCCAATGTTGATCTTGGGGCCATCTTTTTATCTGAAAACTATGCGGGTGAGGGTGAAAATGCACTGGACCTTGCGTGCGCCATCCATGACATCCGGCCCGAGTTGCCCATCTTTCTGAGGCGAGAGCACCTGTCGCATCTCGATGACCTGTCAGAGACTTACCGTGGCATCTTCACGGCGGCCTACACCACTGCCACGATTGATGAACTTGGCGCGCTCATTGCCAAAAGCATCTTCAGTTTTCAGTTTCCGAATGCGCTGGTGCGCGGCATCGCCGAGATCACGAAGGCCACGCTGGAAAACCAGTTCAAGGACGTCGAAGTTCGTACTGAAGCGCCCTATATGGTGCGCGACCGGATCATCTACGGTGAACTGTTCACACTCATCCCTCTGGAGAGCACCTGGTGCCGTGGCTATATGATGATCCAGACCGAGGAGGCACCTCTTCTCGGTTATGTTGAAAACGGGCGCACCCACATTGCGCGCGAGCCTGCCAATTTCCGCGACATCAACCATGTCATGGGCGAAGCCACCAACCTGATCTGGGGCGCATTCAAGAACCGTTTCATCTCTGATGAGCCGGTCGATTGGCGTCAGTCTCAGGTGCCGCTCATTGTCAACCACCAGCACCGCTACATCTCATTTGGCTCGGAAGACCCGCAACTGTGCTTGCGCTACACCGTGCTGGATCCGTTCGGCAAGTTTGCGCCGATCGTGATCTACCAACGTTTTGTTTTCAATCTCAGCTGGGCACCCGAGAAGTTCAAAGAAAACGAAGTGCTCACCGACAACCTGTTCGAGTCCGGCGAACTCGAACTCTTCTGATCCAACTTTCTCACGAGGTGAACCAACATGGCACAAGTACTCGTCGTTGATGACTCCGCAACCGTCCGCAATGAGGTCGGAGACTTTCTCAAGAAAAATGGCCTGGACGTCGCCACCGCCGTCGATGGCCGTGACGGACTCGACAAGCTCAAGGCCGACTCGCGCATCAAACTGGTGGTCAGTGACGTCAACATGCCCAATATGGATGGCCTGACCATGGCCGAGAAGATCCGTGGCGAGTTGCGCAACACCACGGTCAACATCATCATGCTGACCACCGAGAACACGCCCATCATGAAAGAGCGGGGCAAGGCGGCTGGCATCAAGGGCTGGATCGTCAAGCCCTTCAAGGGCGAGGCTGTGATTGCCACCTTCAAGAAGCTTGCTGAAGGCTGAGTCACTCACTCACCTGTCGTTTGGTTCCCCGCACGCAGACAGGCGTTGCTGTATCCGCTGTTTGCCATCTCGTCTGCTCACCCTCCATCAGAGAGGTACACCTCATGTTCATCAGTCGATTCCTGATGCTGGCCCTTCTGGGGATGCTGCTGTCCTGGACCGCACGCGCGGCCGACACACGCCCAGACTGCCACTCCTGTCACATCGAA
>JAGOKC010000039.1 GCA_017994835.1 Aquabacterium sp.
GGCGCAGCGGACGCGCCATCGCCGCGCCGTCAATGCGCGAGAAAGTCGAACCCCACAGGTTGTGCAGCGCCGCCGGGATCACCGGCACCGGGTCTGACGCCAGGATCTTCATGATGCCGGCCTTGAAGGGCTGCATGCGACCATCCTTCGTGATGGCCCCTTCCGGGAACAGGCACAGCAGATCGCCATCGCGCAACACCTGCCGCGCCCGCTCAAACGCCTGCTCATAGGCCTCAGGGTCTTCCTTTTGCGGCGCGATCGGGATGGCCTTGACCGCCCGGAAGAACCAGCCGATCCCCGGTGTCTTGAAAATGCGGTGGTCCATCAGGAAGACCATCGGACGCGGGCTGCACACCCCCAGGATCACGGCATCGACAAAGCTGACGTGGTTGCACACCAGGATGGCCGCGCCCTCGGTGGGCAGGTGCTCGTCACCGCGCACCTTGAGGCGATACACCACCCGCGTCACCACCAGCATCACCAGACGCACGATGTACTCGGGCATCAGCCAGAACACATAGCCCACCACCACGATGTTGAGCAGGGCCGTGGTGCCGAACACCTGCGGGATACTGAAGCCCGCCCCCAGCATGGTCCCCGCCAGCAGGCTGCTGACGACCATGAACAAGGCGTTGAGGATGTTGTTGGCCGCGATGATGCGCGCGCGGTGGCTGGGCTGGGCACGCAGCTGGATCAGCGCGTACATCGGCACGCTGTAGAGACCGGCGCTGAAAGCCAGCAACGCCAGGTCGGCCATGACGCGCCAGTGGGCCGGCTGGGCCACGAACTCGCCCACGGTCTGCAACGCCCCGGCAACGGGCGGCACCACCGCCTGCGAAGCCAGGTACAGGTCGAACGCAAACACCGTCATGCCCAAGGCACCAATGGGCACCAGGCCGATTTCGACGTGGCGGTGCGAGAAGGTTTCGCACAGGAGCGAGCCCACCGCAATGCCGACTGAGAACACCACCAGCAAGAGCGACGCCACCTGCTCATTGCCGCCCAGCACATCGCGCGCGAACGAGGGGAACTGCGCCAGGAACACGGCCCCGAAGAACCACATCCACGAGATGCCCAGCAGCGAGCGAAACACACTGGGGTACTGACGGGCCAGTTGCAGATTGCGCCAGGTTTCGCTGAAGGGATTCCAGTTCAGCTTCAAGCCCGGATCGGATGCGGGCGAGACCGGGATGCGTGCTGAGGTCAGCCAACCCAACACGGCCACGCCCAGACAGGCCATCGCGACCCAGTGCGCCCCGGTCTGCGGAATGCTCATCAGGAGTCCGCCGCCCACATTGCCCAGCAAGATGGCCACAAAGGTGCCCATTTCGACCAGGCCATTGCCACCCGTGAGCTCACGCTCGCTGAGGTGCTGCGGCAGATAGGCGTACTTCACCGGTCCAAAAAAAGTGGAGTGCAACCCCATCAAAAACACGCAGGCCAGCAGCAGGGGCACCAACTGGAACCAGAAACCCAGACCGGCCAGGGTCATGATGCCAATCTCCAGCAGCTTGACCGCCCGCATGATGCGCGCCTTGTCGTACTTGTCTGCCCACTGACCCGCCGTGGCTGACATCAAGAGGAAGGGCAGAATGAACAAGGCCCCGATCACCAGCCCGGCCATCTGCGGCGGCAACCAGCTCACCTGCAACTGGTAGGTCACCAGCACGGTCAAGGCAAACTTGAAAAGGTTATCGTTGGCTGCCCCCAGAAACTGGGTGAAAAAAAACGGCGCAAACCGACCCTGCCGCAGCAAGGCAAACTGCCCCTCACGGGGCGCAGACACATCCTTCACCTTGGCATCCTCATGTGCAAACCCATCGGCTTCCTGAATCAGTCAGGGCTGAATCCGTGACAACACCGCATCGGTGTCTTCACCCAGTTCCGGGGCGCGGCGCGTGATGGCACCGGGTGTGCGCGACAGCTTGGGCACAATGCCCGGCACCTGTACGGTCAGGCCATCTGGCGTGCTCACCGACAGGAGCATCTCGCGCGCCTGGTAATGCGGGTCGGCCGCGATGTCGGCCGCCGTGTAAATGCGCCCCACCGGCACACTGGCGGCATTGAGCACGTCCAGCACCTGCGCCACCTGGCGCACACTGGTCCACGCGCCAATTGCTGCGTCGATTTCGGCCACACGCAGTACCCGACCAGGGTTGCCGGCAAGTTGCGGATCGGTGGCCAGGTCATCACGCCCAATGGCGATCATCAGGCGCTTGAAGATTGAATCGCCATTGCCACCGATGACGACCATGCCATCGGCGCAGGGGTAGGCGTTGCTCGGCGCAATCCCCGGCAGGGCTGATCCGGCAGGCTGGCGCACGGCTCCAAAGGCGCTGTACTCAGGTAGCAAACTTTCCATGCAGTTGAACACCGACTCGTACAGGGCCACGTCCACCACCTGCCCCAGGCCCTTGGGCGCATCACGACTGACACTGGCGTGTCGTGCCTGCAAGGCCAGCAACACGCCGATGACGCCATGCAGCGCTGCCAGCGTGTCACCCAGACTGACCCCTGCACGCACGGGCGGACGGCCTGGTTCGCCATTGAGGTAACGCATGCCCCCCATGGCCTCGGCCACGACGGCAAAACCAGGGCGGTCACGGTATGGGCCGGTCTGTCCATAACCGCTCACACGCAACATGATCAAACCTGGGTTGCTGCGGCTGAGCACCTCGTAGCCCATGCCCCACTTCTCCAGCGTGCCAGGTTTGAAGTTCTCGATGAGGACGTCTGCCTCGTCGATGAGGCGTCGCACAGTGGCGCGTCCCTCGTCGGTGCGCAAATCCAGCACCACGCTGTGCTTGTTGCGGCTTTGCACCTGCCACCACACACTGGTGCCGTTGTGCAACATGCGCCACTGGCGCAGAGGGTCGCCGCCCGTCGTGCCATCGGCAGCAGGGGGTTCGATCTTGATGACCTCGGCCCCGAAATCAGCCAGTGTCTTGCCAGCAAAAGGCCCGGCAATCAACTGACCCAGTTCAATGACTTTCAGACCAGCCAGGGCCTGAGGCGACACGGGGGGTATGGCGGCAACATTCATGACCCCGGATGGTAACGGGCTTCAGCGACGACGACGTGCCACGCCCATTGCAACCAGGCCCAGTCCCATGAGCAGATAGCTGGCAGGTTCAGGCACCGGACTGGTCGGCAACACGGATGCGGCCGTCAGGGCCCCGCCAAAATCAACCGTCCAGTAGGTGCCATAGGTTCCCCCCGTGGCCAAGGCAACCCCAGCCACCTTGAATGAGTCGCCAAGGATGTTGGCGCGGTGGCCGGGACTGTTCATCCAGCCATCCACCACGGCCTCAGGCGTGGTGTAGCCTGCTGCGATGATTTCACCCAAGGAGGTGGGCACGCTGTAGTAACTCCGAGTGCGGTCAGCCCAGTTGGTACCGTCGCAACTCTCATGCTGAAAGCAAGGCGTGGAGGCCATGTCCAGCGAGTGCGCTTCTGCCGCAGCGTCCAGATCCAGGTCCAGCACAACGGGTGACAGACCGGCCGCTTCACGTTGCACATTGATCAGTGCCAGCACACTGTCCTCGGTCACACCATTGAAGTCGCCGGCAGCGCTTTGCGCCTGCGCCATCCCGAAACATGCAGTCAGTGCCACAGCCAACACACTGCCACGCACCCACGACCGACAAACCCACAGCCCTGCATTCATCATTTTCAACTCCCATTTTGTCTTCATGCGCACCCTGGTCAGCGCTTGCGCCCCACCGTGCGGGAAGGAGTCTAGCCGTCTCACGGCTGGCAAGGTGTCAAGGCGTAACTGGAGGTGCCGTTGGCGCTTCGGGCTGGGTCACGAAGCCGATCTTGCTCAACCCGGCTTTGGCCGCATCGGCCAGCGTTTCAGCCACCGCGCGGTAAGGCACGGTCTGGTCGGCGCGCAGGTGGATCTCGGGCTGCGCCGTCTTCTGCCCTTCGGTGATGAAACGCGCGGCTGCCTCCTCACGGCTCAGCGCAACCCCATTCCAGTGGCGCACACCGTTGGCATCAATCGACAGGTCAATCTTCTCGGCCTTGGCCGACATGACCTGGGCGCTGGCCTTGGGCAGGTCCAGCTTCACGGAGTGACTCAGCAGCGGCGCGGTCACGATGAAGATCACAAGCAGCACCAACATCACGTCGATGAGCGGCACCATGTTGATCTCGGACACGGGCGCGCTGTTGCTCTTGCTGTCAAAACTGGCAAAGGCCATGGCTCAAATCCTCGGTGATGTCCATCAGGCGGCGTTGCCGTGCTTGACCACCCGCACCGGTGCGGTGGGCGTGGCAGGCGTGTCGTGCTCGACACTGGTCTTGAGGGTCTGCCCCGTCGACAAGAAGGTGAACAGCTCGAAGGCAAAGGCATCCAGACGTGCGCCCCAGACACGGTTGCTGCGCGTGAGCCAGTTGTAGCCCATCACAGCAGGAATGGCCACCGCCAGACCCACACCCGTCATGATCAAGGCCTCCCCCACCGGACCTGCGACCTTGTCAAGCGTGCCCGACCCGGTGGCCCCGATGACGAGCAGCGCGTGATACACCCCCCAGACCGTACCGAACAAGCCCACGAACGGGGCGGTGGCACCGATGGTGGCCAACACACTCAGCCCGCTTTCCATGCGCATGGTTTCCTCGTCGAGCACCTTCTTGATGGTGCGCGTCAGAAAGTCCTGCGCGCTGCCCGCCTCTTCCAGCTTGGCCGCGCCATAGCGAGCGTGGTGAGCCTGCGCGTGCATGGCGTGCGCCGTCAGGTGGGCAAAGGGCTCGGTGACCCCGTGGGTCGTGATCTCGTTTTGCACTGCCTCCAGCGAGGTGGCGTTCCAGAAAAAGCTCAAAAACGCCTGACTGCGGCGCTGCCGTCGAAACAGGCCAACCCCTTTGGTCACGATCAAGGCCCACGACACCAGGGACATGATCACCAGGATGACAAACAGACCCTGGCCCACCAGATCCGTCTGGGCAATGAAGTGCGTGAAACCCAACTCGGGTGCGTCAGGCATGGCAGCAGCTGCAATGGTGGTCATGATCAGTCTTCCAGATTGAATGTCAGAGGGGCCATCACCCACACCGGGCGAACCTCGCCCTCTTCGATGTGAGGTTGAAAACGTGCTTTCGTCATGGCCTGCACCGCTTGCTGGTCCAGGCGCGGGTAACCCGAAGACCGGGCCACCTCAATGTCTCGGGGACGACCTTGCTCGTCCACCAGCACCTTCAGGCGCACCACACCTTGCTCACCCAGTTCGCGCGAAACACGGGGATAGCTCAGCATGGGCTCCACCAGGTAGCGCACGGCCGACGAAGGCAACATCCTGGGTGGTGCCGACACACGGCTGCCCTGGGTGGCAGGCGCTGCCGTCGTCGGACCGGTCGCTGCGGCCTGGGTGGCTGCGGCCGTCTGCGGGGCAGCAGGCTGCACCATCGGGACGACTGGTCTGGGCAACTCAGGCGGAACGACGGGCACCTGCATCACGGAGGGCAGCGCCGGGCTGGGGGCAGCCAGCAAAGGTGGCACCGTGCGCGGCACAGGAACCGCAGGGCGCGGCGACACCACTGGCACCGGCTTGATGGGAGTGGGTTTCACCACCGGAGGTTGCATCATCTGGGATGGCACTGTATCGGTGATCAGCGCCACCGTGATGGGGGCCGCCTCGGTCACCTGCGTGGGTCGGGGCGTGTAGTACCAGAACACACCCGCCGCCACGGCATGGACGCCCAACACCACGCCCGCCAACCCAAGACGCTGCGCCCGCGTCAACTCGACCGGAGGCAGCAACATCTGAGGTTGAAGGGAGGGCGCAAACGAAGTCATGGGATGCATTTTAGCATATCAATTGCAATTGCGAATCACTCTCATTCGATCAATTCACAACAACTTACCTTTGCCCCCGTTTCGGGTGATCGCCGCAACGCATACATCGTGAAATGATGGCGGGGACACCGTCCGGTCCGGCTCCACACCGGCAGACGACGCACACACAGGGAAGTCATGGAAATCGAAGTCTTGCTGACGCCGCTGGCCGAACAAACGCCTTGCGGCGACGATCTGTCGTTCTCCTCCGAGTTTGACACCATCAATGAAATGCGGCGTGCCGACGACGCCACACTCGATCAAGGGGAATGGGTCACCAGCCTCAAGGTGGCCGACTGGCCAGGCGTGGCCCGGACCTGCGAAACCTTGCTGAGCACCCGCACCAAAGACCTGCGGCTGGCAATGTGGCTGACCGAGGCCTGGGCGCTGACCCAAGGCTACGGCGGACTGGCACGTGGCCTGCAGGTGTGCACCGCCTTGTGCGAACGCTACTGGGAGCCCCTGCACCCCATGGCCGACGACGGCGATCACGAGCAACGGATTGGCAACATCCGTTGGCTGCTGCAACGCGTGGTCAACCTGGCCACGGCCTTGCCCGTCACACAATCGCGCGCAGGCACACACCACAGCCTGCACGATCTGACCCTGGCACGCCAGCATGCCGCGTTGCTCGAACGTGAACCCGACGAGGCCGCCCGCACCGCCACCGACAAGATCACACCGGATCAGTTCCAACGTACCCTGCGCGAAACCCCGGCCGTGACCCTGCGCAACACCCTGACGGCCGCCCAGCAATGCGAACAGGCCCTGCTGGCCTGGCAAACCGTGATTGATGTGCGTCTGGGTGACGACGGGCCCAGCTTTGTGGCAGCCAAAGAGGCGCTGTCGCAGGCCGTGCACAACATCGAGCGCCTGGCCCGCGAAGTCGGGGCGCTGCACGACAGCACACCGACTGAAGGCATCATCGCTGTAAACGCCAGCGCATCTGCGCCAGGCGCAACGCCACAGAGCAGCGCATCAGCCGTGGCCGGACCATTGCAGACACGCGCACAAGCCTTGCAGCAGTTGCGCGACGTGGCCGGGTTCTTTCGGCGCACCGAGCCCCACAGTCCCGTGGCCTACCTTGCCGAAAAAGCCGTCAAATGGGGTGAGATGCCGCTGCATGAATGGCTCAGTCAAGTCATCAAGGACCAGGGGGCCATGTCCCACCTCGAAGAGCTGCTGGGACTGGACAAGCCCCAAACCGATCACCTGTGATGTCCGGCTGCCCTCACGCCAAAACGGTGGGGGGCGGTGAGCACCCTCAGCTGCCCACGCGGAACTCGATGCGACGGTTGCGGGCGCGACCTTCGTCAGTGGCGTTGCTGGCCACCGGCTGATCCGGCCCCATGCCGGAGGTGCTGAGCTTGTCCGCCGGCAAACCCTTGCTGACCAGGTATGTTTTGACCGCCTGTGCGCGCGCCAGAGACAGGCTCACGTTCGAGGCGTGACGACCCTGTGCATCGGTGTGCCCGATGATCTCGAACCGCCGTCCGGGCAAACGCGCCATCGCGGCAGCCATCTCATCCAGAATCGGCAAGCCGACGGGCCGCAGCACGGCACTGCCGGGCTCGAACTCAACAATGCGGTTGGCCAGAGCCTGGTCCACCACCACCTGCTCCTGCACTGCCACACGCAAACCGTTGCGCACGGTGTAGGTCGGGTTGAGGGACTGTGCCATCTCGCTGGCCAGCTGCTGACGCACCGCCTCATTGCCGACCTCCCCTTTGAGGTCAACCGTTTGCCCCTGCACGCTGAGTTGGCCATGACTGACCTGCTTCAACGATGGTGACAACAGCTTTTGAACGTGCTGCGACCATTGCGGCGGTGCGACCACCTGCCCCAGCGATAGCTGGTCCACCACACGTTCGGCACCGTACAGCTCGCGCAAGCGAGAGATCACGGCCACGCGGGTGGCTTCATCGGGGACCGTGCCCGCGACCACCACCTGACCCGGCCCTTGAATCTGCGCCCCCGCAGCATCTTGCGCAGCAGACCAGACCGACCACAAGCCCAATGTGACCAGCACACCGACACGCACTCCGTGCATCCATTTCACAGCTTGCATCACATCAGACTCCGAGAAAGACTTCCTGGTACGTGGCCAGAGCCTGTGACAAAGACAGTCCCGGATCACGCAGGTAATTCGACAGCTTGCGCAGGCCGTAATCGCCCTGCACCTCTTCTTCCACCCATTCGGCCTGGTGAATACTGACCGCCTCCTGCATCAGTGTGTGAGGGTCGATCAGGGTGCTCAGGGTGGCAGCCGAAGCACCCTGGAATCCCAGCACAAGTTGCGTCTGCCCCTCGTGGTTGACCAGGTAAAGACCCAGCTCCACGTCATGACGCTGGAAAAACCCCAGCACCAGAGACAGCCAGAACGCCGCCACAGGCCCACGCAGCGCAACGTCATTGACCAATGGCAGGCACAAGGCCTTGGTCAGACGTGCGGCCCCCTGGCTCATCACGGGTTGCAGCAAAATACCCAGCGCCAGGGTTGCCTGGCGCACCGACACCTTGGCACCGCTGGCTGCCAGCATCTGCTCCAGGCTGGCCACCGAGTGCGTGTCCAGAAACTCCTGCAGCACCTTGCGGGCACCCGACTCATGCACCTCGTGGGGCACAGGAGCCTGCAAACTGGCCTGTGCGTGCGCCAGATCGGTGGCCGCATGGGCCACCCCGGCCACCTGCTCCAAGCGATGCCAGATTCGGGCCAACGCCACGGGCGCAACGTCCGGGAAGGTGCGCGGATGGCTCACATCGAACGAGCATGCCGCCACAAATGGAAAGCGACGCCCCGATGCGTCCTGGCTGGCACGCCAGTGACCGGCCAGCCCTACGCGACTGCCCGTCCCCAAAATGGCGAACAGCACATTGGGTGCCGCGTCGTAACGCAGCTTCCAGCGCGGATCCACCGACAAACGCTCCATGGTCTGGGACTGCCAACGGTCCAGATGCTCGATCAGCGCGGTGTGGTGGGGGCTGCGCACGAAGTCGCCACGCGAGGGCAACTTGCCGAAGTACAACAGGTCGTGACCTGCGGAGGGCATGGAGCTCACAGTGCACCCTCCGCTGCCACCGGTTCAACCGGGCCGGCAATGATGGCAGGCAAGGCTCCCAGACTGGCCGCCCCGGCCCCGCCCGCTGAAGTGGCTGGTGCGGCAGCGGCAGGCGTGTCAGCGTTGGAGATGATGCGCAACTGCACCGCCACCGACGCGCCCGCCTTCGCCCAGCTCAACTCGAACACCCCATCGTCGATGCGACGACGCTGCGCGGAATTGATCATCTTCTCCAGACCAAAGCGCCCCGGCTCCTGGAAGAATGTGATCGGCGTGCCGTCGTAGCTGACCCCGGTGATTTTCACCCCCGGCGTGCCCGGCCCTGGCCAGACAAAGTGTGCCCAACTGGCCTTGCCATTGCGATAGCGCAACACCTGGCCATCGACGTCGATGGTGTATTCGGTCAAGCCAGGCACGGCTTGCGGCAACATCTGGAAGACCGTCTGAACTTCGGCTGCCCCCCCTGCCGCCGCGCCACCGGCAGACGCTGACTGTCCACCCAGAGGTGCCATCCAGCTGCCCACACCATTGATGAACTCGGGACGCAGACGCACCCCCATGTCGGCCCAGGTGCGCGAGGTGATGCTGTCCCCGCGCTTGAGAACCAAGGCCCCCAGAGACTGTTCGACAAACTTGCTCACAGCCCCCTCGGTACCGAAGATCTTGGCAACTTCGACCGGACTGGCCTCCATGCGGGCTTGGCGGTCGAAGGGATATTTGGAAGCCAAGGTGCGCTGATAGGGCTCGAATACCTGTGCCATCCATACGCGGTTGAGCTCCGCTTCGGCAGGCTTGACGATGACCGCATAGGCCTGCATCAAGGGACGAACCAGAATCGGACGCAAGGCATTGCGAGAAGCTTCATTGAGCCCGTTGAGCAAATGCTCGTCCACCAGCTTGAGCGCCTCGGCCAGCTCACCGCTGCCCTCCAGCGTCTGCATCATGAACTGACGCGAGGCTGGACCGGCATCCCCCTGCGTCTTCATCTGGTTGAAGCGCGAGCGAATCTTCGACAGCGACGCCAGATAGTGGCGGATCAAAGGCTCCTGGCTGTCTCGCGGCTTCATCAGGCGATGCAGGCTCTCGAACTCCTGTCCGATGGGCCCCATGGGAATGCGTGCATCCCCGCCCAGCGTGACGTTGAGGTTCACAGGCGTGGGGCTGGGGGTCACGCTGAGGATGCGCTGCTTGAACCACTCCAGAAAACCCTTTTGCCCCTTGGCCAGACGTTCGTTGACCAGCGAAGGGTTATCCCAGGACGTTTGCTCGTACAACGTGTGCAGCAACACGCCAATGGGTGAATTGCTCGGATCACCCAAACGGTTCATGTGGACCACGGCCTGATCAAAGCTGGCGAAGTCGTGCACGCTGATGCCCTGCATGAACTTCTGCCACTCACGCACGTACTCGGTCTTGTAGAGATGGACGAGGGCTTTTTGAATCTGCTCCGGACTGCCTTCCAGGGTGAGGTCATCGGCTGCAGCCGTCTTGAGCACCCAGTCGGTGGTTTGCAACTCCTTGTGTGCGGCATCCTGAATCGCATCCTTGACGTACTGCTCCCAGGCTTCACGGGTGAAGGCTCCGGACACGGCATGGCTACCAGCCACCACCTGGCGATCACTCTCGGTGACGAACCGTGTGACCGTGATCGGCGCAAACCGGGTGGCGGCACGCGCCTTGATCTCACCGTACACGCGCTCGCGCGCTGGCATGCCCTTGACGACCCGGCGCAGGTTCTCGCGCGTCTGGTCCAGCAGGGTCAGATTGAGCTCTTGCTGCGGGAATTCAGGGTCGCTCATTTGCACCAAGGCAAACGACATGATGCGTTCGGCGCGCTGGATGAGCTGTTCACGCGGCATGTTGCCACGATTGGTTTCGAGCCAGCTGCGCCAAAAGCGCGTGAGCTGATCGCTCATGTGACCGGCCTCCAGACGGCTGCGATCACCCAACATCAGGTAAGCCTTGAGCGCGTTATAGGCCTCGGTGACATTGGTGCTCGATGCCTGTGTATAGGGTGCACCGCTGGCGGGCGATGTCGGTGCCAGACTCGGGCTGGATGCGGTCTGGGTACTGACCAGCATGACGCCTGATGCGTCTGATGCCCCTGCTGACGAGGGTTGCGTGGACGCGACCTCGGCGGTGGCTGCCCCAGACGCATCGCCGGCACGCTGCAGCGGGCGCAGGTCGGCGGCATGGGCATTCACCTCGGCGAGGTAGCCTGCAATGGCCTGTTCGGCAGGCTTGAGCATCACCGCCTGCAGACCATGGAAATACTCTTCCTTCAAGCGCGCTTCGATGGCCTCACCCTGATACAGACCCAGCCCGATGGACCAGGGCCGCTCGCTGCGATAGCGCTGCATCTGCTCGAGCCGATCTTGCACGATTTCCAGGGCTTCCAGACGCGATTGCAGATCCACACGCTGATGCTGCACCTGCTGTGCCTTGAGCAGATCGGCCTGCACGTGTGCCACCAACTGGCGATTGCCCATGTAGGACCATGTCCAACCGGCCAGCACCGCGCCGACCAGGGTCAGACCACCAAAGAAGGCCGCATAACGCAAGCGCAGTTTGTAGCGACTGGTGTACTGCTTGACCAGATCGCGGTCCGCGAAGATGACCCGCGAAAACAACTCCTTGAGAAAGAAGCCGCTTTGCGAATAAACCGCCGCTGCAGCGCCTTGCTGCAATTGCAGTCCGAACTGCTCGGCAACACGCTCGCTGGCACGGCTGGTGGACTGCCCTTCCTGAACGGCACTGGTGAAATAAAAGCCCCGGAAGATCGGACGGAACTGGTAAGGGTTGTCTTCGAACAGGGTATTGAGGAAGGTGCGCAAGGCGGGCTTGAGCGCAGCAAATTCAAGCGGGAAGGTCAGCACGCCAGGCGGCAGTTGCTCCCCCCGGTGCAGCGACATGCGCGCCACCGAGGCGTCTTTCAGACCCTGGTAGAGCAAATCAAACTGCTGCTCGAACTGGGCGACCACATCGCCACGCCCGGTGGTGTCGTATGGCAGGGTTGCGCCCCATACCTTGTCGCGCTCACTGCGTTCACGGTCTTCAAAGAAATCGACAAAACCAGCGATCAGGTCGGCCTTGGTGAACACCACATAGACCGGAGCAAACACCTCAAGTTTCTCGGTCAGCTCCTGAACCCGTTGGCGCAGTTTGCGTGCCAGGTCAATGGCGAACTCTGGCTTGTTGCCCCCCAGTTCGGCCACGCTGACGGCGATGATGACGCCGTTGAGCGGCGCTTTGGGGCGGTGTTTTTTGAGCAGCGACAGAAATCCCAACCATTCACCACGGTCTTCCTCATGCACGGAGTAACGGCCCGCCGTGTCGAGCAAGATGCCCTCGGTGGTGAAGTACCAGTCGCAATGACGCGTGCCCCCAATACCCTGGATGACGTTGTCGGTGTTGTCGGCAAAGGGGAACTTCAGACCGGACTTGACCACGGCCGAGCTTTTGCCTGCCGCCGGGTTACCAATGACGGCATACCAGGGCAGTTCGTACAAGGCGGCCGAGCCGGAGGTCTCGCCCAGGCGGGAGGTCTTGATGAGCTTGACGGCCTCGGTCATGCGCTCGCGCACGGCTGCCACTTCGTCCTGGCGACCGACGTCAGCGGCCTCGCGCACGGCCTTGTCCGCCTCGTCAGACATGGCTTTTTCCAGTGCCTGCGCGGCGCGCTGTGCCCGCCAGCGGCGCACACCCCACACGATCAGCCACGCCAGCAGCATGAGGCCCAGCACCGCGCCGACCCAGATCAACCCGACCTTCATGGTGTCGGCACCCAGCAGCAACAGTCCGGCCAGGGCGGCCACGCCAATGACTGTCAACGTGCGGGTGTCAAGGAGAAATCGCCAGATACTTTGCATGGGTACTTCCAGATGTTTCAGGCCGCTTCGGGTGCGGCAGGCATGGGGGGCATGGGGGACAAGGCCACCACCACGCGCTCGTGAGAAGACTGCACGTGGGTGGCGACCGCCACTCTCTGCGCCAGATCGCTGTTTCGCAAAGCGGCACAGGCCAGCACGGTGGGCACCAGGGCACGGGCCACGCCCAGGTCGCCGCAGGCTTCACCCACACGGGTGACTTGCTGTGAGGGGTCGATATCAGGTGCCACGGCCTGCAGGGCCTCGAACAGCTCACTGGTGCGGCTGGGGCGGTGGTCTGCATCCGAGACCACCATCACCGCCTCGTGCGGTGGTGCCGTGCGGTGCAGCACCTCGGTGAGCACAGCCGTCAGGGTGGTGCAGCCAATGCGCCCAGCCGCATCGGCCGATTTGTCCCGCCGGGCCGACACCGGCCGCCACAAACGCACCGCTTCAGGCATGTGCTGCGGCAGGTTCGGCCACAGCGGATGGGCCAGCAACAAGGCGGCAGCGCCTTCCCCCGGCACACGCCCGGTCTGGTGTGCCGCAGTGAAGAGTTCACCCATGGCTTGCAAATGATCGATGCGATCGGCATCAATGGCACTGTCCACCGCCAGCACCAGGAGCAGTTCCGGACGCGGATCGCGGACCCAGCGCAGCAAATGCTGGTCAATCTCGGACCAGACCGCCTCGGTCTGCACCAGCGGTGTCACCTGCCACACCGGCGCATGCGCCCCGGCCGCAGCGACCCAGTCAAGCAAGGGGCCACACTGCGACTGCAACCAGGCGGTGGCCGCTTCACGATCAGATTCTTGCCAATGCGTGGGCCACAACACCCGCACGGTGATGCGAGGGCGCTGGGCTTCAAGCGAGGCACGCTGGGCAGGCACCATCGGCCGGGCCACACCGGACAAATGGGCCTTGCCAAAGGTCTCGGCATCGTGATCTGACAGAGACGATGGGTGGTGTGCACTGGCGGCATCGGTTGGCACGCCGGCAGGCAGGTCGGCCAAGGTGTCCAGAATGCGGTGCAACGGCGCTTCGACCAGGGCCAGCGCACGCAGCACGGCAGAGGGGAGCCCCCCTTCATCGGGGTGGGTCAGCTCGCCATGGGCGAGCAACCAGTCGTCCAGTTCGATTTCGGCCACGCGTGCCGTGAACACGGGCAAACCGTCGAGGTCTTGCAAATGCGGATCCAGATCGGGACGGACCTCTCCACCCTGCAAGGCAGACCAGGCCATGTCGGCATCGGCCCCGACAGACAGGTGCACCGCCTCAGAGAGCAACCAGGCTGAGGCATCCCGTTGCGCTTGCGCCTCGGCTGTCAACGCCGCTTCGACGGCATCCGGACCACCGGTCACGGGATGAGCCGGCGCAGGAGGCGAGGTTCGCAGGCGCTGCACACCCCACAACGCGGCCAACAGACCCAGAGTCAGCAGCACAGGCAGCGCGATCAGCTGCACGACGATGTCGGTCATGCCGATGTCGCGCTCGGCGTTCTGCCATTGCCAGAGGGTGACCAGCCACACGATCGTGGCGATCACCAACCCCAACCCCAGCGCTTTCAAAATCCTGGCCATGCCCTGAACTGCCTGCTTGCTGACCGTGCCGTCCTGAGACAGCAACCGTGACGGTGTGAAAGCCCCCCGCAGGGGCTCAAATGCCGGTGGAAACCGCCTGTCCGGAGATCAGGGTGGCCCCACAGGCGCACTTGTCGCCATGGCGGGCGGCGGGTCGTCCGTCGATGATCATGGTGGGATCCCCACTCACAATCACCGTGGTGCCATGCCCTTTCTTGGGGCAGGTCACCTTGTCACCGACGCGCGCGATGCGACGGCCGTGGGTGGCCGTGTTGCCAGATGCCCCCACCACTTTGCCGCCATGGCTGGTGCTGTCCCCCAAGACAATGAATGGACGTCCCATGGTCCTTGCGCTCCCTGTGATCTCTTTGTGTATGTGCGTTCGGCAACCGACGCGGGCGCAGTCTAAGGCGCGCCAGCCCTGTCTCGGCCCCCCCGCTAGAGGGGTGAGACTGTGACAGTCTGTGTCAAGTGCGCTCAGCGGTAACGGGCGGCACGCATGGCCTGACGCGCGCCAGGCTTGCGCCACTCGACGTGTCCCAGGTCCATCATCTGCCAGCGCCCACCCCAGGTCAGACCAAAACGCTCCGCCACTTCGCCATAGAGTTGGTAGCCGCGCATGGCCCACGGGTCTTTTTCGCTGATGATCAGTTTGCCGTCGCGATAAAAGGCGCAGTCTGCGCCGAGGCCGTACTGGTGGTAACTCTGCCAGGCACCGGCCATGGTGACGTGGGTGCCCTTGGCAGCGAGCATGGCCTGGCGCTCCGGACTGCGCCAACCTTCCAGCAAGGCCATGTCGTAGCCATGCTCTTCCTTCATCACCTTGAAGATGTGCAAGAGTGCCTGAACGAACTCGGGGTCCATCTGATCCCAGCGGCGATCAGCGCTGGCAAGCAAGGGTCGCACGACCTCGACCTCAGCGGTGTCAAAAACCTGAGGAGGCAAGGGCGGCGGCGGCACCAGGTGCTCGCCTTGCAGAAGATAAGCCACCTGGGGGTGAAGCGGGTCGATGCGGTCATCAAAACCGTCGAGGGTGCGGTTGCCCCACAGACTCCAGCTCAGCGTGAGCACCACCGGCAAGGACAGCAATGTGCCGCCACCCAGCACCCAGGTCCAGCGGCGCGACCACCAGTGCCGAGCGCTCTGGACGCCCGCCCCGGTTTGCTGCAGCAGACGCTCCGGCGCACGCCGTGCCTGCCCGCCCAGGTGTTGCCCCATCCGCTCGCCTTGCTGGCGGCCTCGTTGCCACCAGCGTTGCCAGATCAGGGCCAGGGCCTGCCGCCAATGCGGAAACACGAGCAGGGCCAAGCCTGCACTGGCCAGCACGAAGTAAATCAACACCCACCCTGTTTGCGTCATTCTTGTAACCAATTTTTGCAACAGCCGGTCCTGGCCTTTCACAGCGCAGCAGGTCTCCCTAGAATGCGCCGATTCACACATTCAATATCCACAGGGAGTCGGGCTTGAGTCATGACCAGGGCCTGTCACCGGCCCGCCACACCCCATCTGCGAAGCTGCACGGTCAGCCCGCACTCGATCGCCCCAGTCTGTTCGCCGGCATGGAAGCCGACGAGGACGATGTCCCGGAGCGCGTGCGGATTCTATCGACGCTGGCCGCCAACCGTCCCCCCTCCAAACGGGCGTCCACCCGCTCAAGCTCACCGCGCGGGCACGATCGCAGTGGTTGGCAGTTCAAGGCCCTGCTCACCCTGATGGGGCTGGGCGTGGTGGGACTGCTGGCAGGTTTTGCAATGGTGCTGGCCGATGGCCACCCCGAACTCGGATCGGAAGACGGGGTTGAACCGGCTCAGGTCGCTGTGCCCGCGGTCAAACCGACCGTGGTGGCCGCCACAGCCTCCGCTGCCACCGTGGCGGCTTCGCAAGCCATCACCATGGCCGTGACTGCGTCGACCCCCGACACCTCACCCGCCTCATCCCCTGCGTCTCAGCCCTTGCAGGCTGCTGTGATCGAAGACATCGCACCCGCTGCGGTGACGACCCTCGGGACCACCGCTGCCTCACCGCTGGCGGCGCTGAGTGCCCCCCCTGCCCGAATCGAGAAGCCAGCCCCACAACCCGTTCAAACGGCGCGCACGGTACGCACCGCACCCCGGCAGCCGCAGCAGCGCGCAACGCAGGCCAAACGCTCTCAAGATGCAGACGTGGCAGTGCTGGAAGCGATGTTCACCCACAGCAAACCTTCGCGAAAGGCCAAGAGCACGCCTGCGGTGTGTGCACAACAGCCACAGGCACCCGGTTGCACGGCATCTCGCTGAGTGCTGCCACACCCAGGGCAAGCCCTGCCGCAGACGCGGGCTCCCGCGCTGCGCCAGCAAGGGATGCGTTTGGACGCTAGGATGAGCGCCTGATGTATGCGCACCTTGTAGCCCAGGACACGCCATGACCCACTCTGCCCCACCCGGTTCGGCCATCACCGCCGACACCACACCTGCCGACGACGCGGGTGTGCCGATGTCAGTCAAGATCCGCCAGCGGATCCAGGCCGCACAAAAGCGCTTCCACGCCAACGACAACATTGCCGAGTTCATCCGTCCAGGCGAACTCGAAGCACTGCTCGACGAGGTTGAGCACAAGATGCAGGGTGTGCTGTCCAGCCTGGTGATCGACACCGACGGTGATCACAACACCCAGGACACGGCACGCCGGGTGGCCAAGATGTATCTCAACGAGATCTTCCGGGGGCGTTACCAGAGCGCCCCTGCCGTCACGGAGTTCCCCAACGTCGAGCGCCTCAACGAGTTGATGATCGTCGGGCCCATCACGGTGCGCAGTGCATGTTCCCACCACCTCTGCCCGATCATCGGTAAGGTGTGGATCGGGATCATGCCCAACGAACACTCGAACCTGATCGGCCTGTCCAAGTACGCACGCCTGATTGACTGGATCATGAGTCGCCCGCAGATTCAAGAAGAGGCCGTCACCCAGGTGGCCGACATCCTGCAATCACGCATGCACCCTGACGGTCTAGCCGTCATCATGGAAGCCGATCATTTCTGCATGCATTGGCGCGGCGTCAAAGACATGGATGCCAAGATGATCAACAGTGTGATGCGGGGATCGTTCTTGAAAGATCCCCATCTGCGTCGTGAATTCCTATCTCTGGTGACCCACAAGAAAGGCTGATGCCATGTTGGTTCGACTGCTTTACGCCAGCCGCGCAGCGGTGGCGCTGACCCCCGAGATGATCGAAAGCATCCTGAGCACATCGCGCAAGACGAATCCCGCGTTGGGTGTGACCGGTCTGCTGTGCCACAGTGGCGACATTTTCATGCAAGTGCTCGAGGGCGGGCGCGACACGGTCAGCCAGCTCTACAGCCGCATCTGCAGTGATGCACGCCACCGTGACGTGATCGTGCTGCATTACGAGGAAATCACCGAACGTCGGTTCTCGAACTGGACCATGGGACAGGTCAACCTCGACCGCATCAATCACTCCGTTTTGCTCAAGTACTCCGAACGTGCGGTGCTGGACCCTTATGCCGTTTCAGGCAAGGTGTCGATGGCCCTGCTCGATGAGTTGATGGCGACGGCCTCCATCGTGGGTCGCGCAAGCTGAACCCCGGTCCCAGGGTGGATACTGTCGGCATGAATGAGCCGATGTTTGACATGATCGAGGTGCAGGGCCAACCGGCCGTGCGGATGCAATCGCCTGATGGTGCCCAGGCCACCGTGCTGCTGCACGGTGCGCAGTTGATTTCATGGATTCCTGCCGGCGGGGTGGAGCAGTTATACCTGTCACCTCAGGCCGTGATCGCACCTGGTCAGGCCGTGCGAGGCGGTGTCCCGGTGGTGTTTCCGCAGTTTGAACAGCGTGGCCCCGACCACAACCTGCCCAGGCACGGTTTGCTGCGCACCCGCCCGTGGGTGCTGGAAGACAGTCGCCAGCAGAAAGACCACGCCCAAGTGACGCTGGCCTTTGACGACACGGCTGAAACGCGTGCGCTGTGGCCGCACAGTTTCACGGTCGAGTTGACGATCTCGGTGGGTGGTGCGCGCCTGGACATGGAGTTGTACGTCCATAACCCAGGACAGACCCCCTGGTCGTTCACGGCTGCCTTGCACACCTATCTGTCCGTGTCTGACCTGACGCAGGTGCGCCTGCAAGGCCTGGAAGGTTGCCCTTTTGAAGACACAGTGATGGACGAGCGCCACATTGAGGATCACCCCGAAAAACGCTTCCATGGCGAGTTCGACCGCATTTACAGCGGCGTACACGACCTGCTGTTGCGCGATGGCCCGCGCCGCCTGAACATTGCACAGGCCGGTTGGCCCGATGCCGTGATCTGGAACCCGGGGCCACGCAAGTGTGCTGCCCTGACCGACATGCCCGACGCCGACTGGCAGCGCATGCTGTGCATCGAAGCGGCTGCGGTGTTCACGCCAATCACCCTGGCACCTGATGAAGAGTGGAGCGGTCGCCAGAGTCTGGTTTCGCTGACCGAATGAATCCGTTCAGTGCGGGGCTGAGGCTGCAGGGTCTGGCAAGGACAAGAGTCGGCGCACATCGGCGGTGAGTTGATCGAGCGGCAAACCGTAGCGGGCAAACAGGCGGATCTGACCTTTCTGGTCAAAGACGTAGGAGCCTGCGGTGTGGTCGATGGTGTAGCCACCGCTGGGAGTGGCGACCTTTTGGTAGAACACCTTGAACTCACGGCTGACTGCCTCGATTTCTTGCGGTGAACCGGTCAGGCCCACAAAGCTGGGATCGATCCCCTGCAGATAGGCTTTGAGCACTTCGGGGGTGTCGCGCTCCGGGTCCACCGATACAAAAACGCCCTGCACCTTGTCGCCATGCGGCCCCAGGCGGCGACGCAACTCGGCCAACTCGATCATGGTGGTCGGGCACACGTCAGGGCACTGCGTGAAACCAAAGAACACGAAAACAACCTTGCCCTTGAACTCGGCCAGGTCACGCATGCGCCCGTCAAAATCCTTGAGTCGCAATTGCCGTGCATAGGTGGCCCCGGAGATGTCCACACCATGAAAGGCCAGACCCGCCTTGGGTTTGCTCATGTCAGAGATCTGGTCGCAAGCGCTCAAACCCCAGACCGAAGACAGGCCCAGTGCGGCGGCAGTAGCGCGCATCAGCGTGCGACGACCAGGAGAAACAGGTTGACGGCTCATGGGGCACTCACATCCTCAAGTGGGGGGTGTTCATCTTATGGGCAGAGATCAGGAGCGATCTGTTTTGCGGATCATGCGCTTCATGTCCTGCAGCGACACACGGGTCTCGGCTTCCACCTTGATACGCGGTGAGGGTTTGATGGCGTGCCCGTACACCAACTCGACCGTCAATCCCAGGCGACCATCGGGACGCATCAGGTGCTGACGCAGCGCGTCCAGCAAGCGAGCTCGCCAGCGCGGGGTGCGCAATCCGGCAAAGCGCCCGTGGGCCACATTGCCGCCCCAGGTTCGCAGCTCGGCCAGCAAGGCTTCGGGGGTGACCCAGGTGAGGGTCAACCGCTCCATGTCCATCACCGGGTCAGCAAAACCTGCCTGCGCCAGCTCGTCGCCCAGGTCATGCATGTCGATGAAGTCGATGGTGGGCAATGGCCAACCGAGCGCGGCATACACCTCGCGCAGTTCACGCGCCGTGTCCGGTCCCAGTCCGGAACACATCAAGAAGCCGCCCACGCCCAGGTGTTCGTACCAACGACGCATCAGACCAGACAAGTCTGCGCTGGCATGCAGGGTCATGTTGGCCCAGAGCATCTGCGCCCCATCGGCCCGCCAGGGTGCATCGGCAGGCACGGGCTCGACATGGGCTTGCGGCGCCTCGCGACGCCACAGACGCCGCCAGTCACGTTGCGAGGTTTGCGCGAGCTGGGTCTGGCTGCGTTGAGCCAGCTCGCCCGACGGTTCAACCACCCAACGTTGGGCTTGAGGGTATTGCGCTTGTACCAGGTCAGCCCCGGCACCCAGAAATGCCGACCAGTCGATCCATTGACTCGGTTGCAACCGGATCGGGGCGAGTTTGGCAGCCAGACGCCGGGCCACTTCCTGGTGCAGCCAGGGAGCCTCGGGCAAAGAGGCCAGACGCCGCACCTGTCGCTGCAGGGCACGCGCATGGGGCGCACAGGCTGGCAAAACTGGCACGGATGCAGCAGAAAAGGGATCGGATGGCATGAGATGACGAAGCAGTGAAGCCCCCACTGCGGGCGATGGCGCACGCTCGGAGTCCACCAGTATATTGAGCCTATGCCAACCGTGTTGCCTTCTGTGCTGGATCGCTTGCGCTCGTGGCTGAGCACCTGCCGCCTGCCCACCACCTGTCTGCTGTGCGGCCAATGGCAAGCCCAGGCGCTGTGCCAGCCTTGCCTGGCACGCTGGCAAGGCCACCCCCGACGTTGCGTGCGCTGTGCCATCGCACTGCACACCGAAGTCCCGGATGGCGTTTGTGCGTCCTGCGAAGATGCCTCACCCGAGTTTGATCGCGCCATTGCCGCGCTGGACTATGCCCTTCCCTGGCGAGGTGTTCTGTCGCGTCTCAAGTTTCAGGAAGGCACCGCCCTGGCACGGCCGCTGGCAGGTCTGCTGGCCAATGCGATTGCCCAACGCCCTCACCCGGTTGACCTGATCCTTCCGGTACCCCTGTCACAGGCCCGGCTGCTGGAGCGCGGCTACAACCAGTCGTGGCTGCTGGCGCAACATCTGGCGGCCCGTCTCGGCCCCCCTGCGCGCCACGATGTGCTGCGACGAGCACGGCATACCGAGCGGCTGATGCGATTGGACGCCGAGGCGCGGCGTGCCCAGATTGCAGGTGCGTTTGAAGTGCCTGACAGCGCCCTGCCCCTGATCCAGCACCGACACCTGGCAGTGGTGGACGATGTGCTGACCACAGGCGCGACCTTGAACGAAGTGGCGCGAACCCTGCTCGATGCGGGCGCGCGCAGCGTGTCGGCCTGGGTGTTGGCACGCACGCCCGCACCCAGACACCCCGATGCCCCTTAGCTTCAGGTCAGTCGGACGCCACCATGTTGTCGCGCGTCGTCCACTCACTGAGCAAGCGGTAGCCCAGCGCCAGCAAGGTCGGCCCCAGGAAGGCACCGATCACGCCGAAGGCCAACACACCTCCCAGCACCCCCAGCAGCACCACCGCGAACGGCAGGTGCGACCCACGGCTGATGATGAGGGGTTTGATGACGTTGTCCACCATGCTGACCAGGAAGAAACCCCAGGCGGCAACGAAGGCGGCCCAGCCCAGATCGCCCTGCTGGAATAACCAGATGGCCGCCCCGCCCCACACCAGCGGCGGCCCCACTGGCACCACAGAGAAAAAGAACGTGGCCACGCCCAGCAGCAAGGCAGCCGGCACCCCCGCAATCAGGAACCCGATGGTGGCCAACACACCCTGGGCCAATGCCGTACCCAAAATGCCGTAAATCACACCGTTGACTGTGCCCTGCGTGATCTCGATGAGATAGCCCGAACGGCTGCCGGCCAGACGCGACAGTGCGACCCGCAAGCGCATCGCCAGAGATTCACCGTGCAGGAACAGGAAGAAGGCCAGGAATACCGACAAGCCCAGGTCGATGACGCCTTTGCCGATGACACGTCCCGCATCGAGCGCCATCTTTTGTGCTGGATCGGCCAGCTTGTTCAATTCTTCCATCAGGCGCTTGCCGTCATGAGCCAGGCGCTGCCAGTAGTCATACAGGGACTCACCGATCAGGGGCAGTTTTCGCAGCCATTCAGGGGCATCCGGCAAGCCGGTGCTCATCAATTTCGTGATCGCCCCACCCAGTTGCGCGATGTTCTCGGCCATGCCGAAAGCCAGCGCCGTCACAGGTCCCAGTACCACCAATGTGATCAAGGCAGTGATCAAACTGGCCGACAGCACCCGCCGTCCACCCAGCATGCGATCCAGCCAAAGCAGAGGCGGCCAGCAGGTCGAAACCAGGATCGCTGCCCAGGCCAGCGAGCTCATGAAAGGCCACAGCACGTACACACAGCCCACCCCGAGCAGGGTCAGGGCCACGATGGCCAGAAGACGATCAGAACGAAGAGGGTCCATAGGGGAATGCTGTCAGGTTCGGGTCAAAAATCAGAGGTGCTGCACTGTCTCAGAAACATGGCATGTTTGCCGCACGGCAGATGAACACGAAGTATTGGCCTTGTTCGGGTATATACCAAAAACCATCACTCAACTCAGATATTCGTCCCTGTTGTCAGCTATACACCCCCCCCTGAACGAGGCCTCACGCGGGGTTACACGTATGCGTCCGTGAATTTGACTAGGTACAAAGTCACATGCCTCGACAACAGGCCTGTTCATGGATGCGAGTCTCGCCCCAAGATGGTTCAGGTTGTCGCGGATTTCACTTATGCCCGAAAGGTAATCATGACCATCCGCACACGCACCATACGCCCATTCGCACTCGCCACCCTTGCCAGTTGCATCCTGGCTGGGTTCATGGTGAACGCCAGCGCCCAAACCACCACGCTGGGCACCCGTGGCAGCCTCAGCCAGGCCAACGCGCCGACCACGTCCAATGCACAGGCATCGTGGTCCACCTACGACCGTTCGGCCGACTATCCCCGCTCGATCACGCTGCCCCTGCAATACATCACCACCAGCACCGGCGACAAGCTCTCGGTGCGCGTGTCGGTACCCGCCAACTTCTGGGGCCAACAGGTTTCCGGCAAGTTCCCGGTCATCCTGACCCAAACGGCTTACCGCAACGGCCTGGGACAACTTCTGGGCAGCATCGCCACAGGCGACACCACCTTGATCATTGGCGGCAAGGACGACTACATGATCCGCCGTGGCTACATCACGGTGGCCGTCGATGCCTGGGGGACCGGCATGTCCACCGGCGAGACACAGCTGATTGGTGAAGCCGAGCAACAAGCTTACGGCGAGGCCGTGAAGTGGGTCACCCAGCAACCCTGGTTCAACGGCAACCTGGGTCTGGCCGGCACCTCCTATCTCGGCATCACCAGCATGCTCACGGCCAAGCAGCAGCATCCTTCGGTCAAGGCCGTGTTTGCAGCTGTGCCCATGGGCGATGCCTTCCGTGGGGTGGTTGGCGTGGGCGGCATGATGAACGCGCAGTTCCTGAGCATCTGGTTGCCGCTGACCCACGGCCTGAGCGTGGGCGCGCTCAACACCCTGGATCAAATGCTCAATCCGAAACTGGCCTCGACGATCAAACTGGCCAACCAGCAGCACATCGACGCCATCGACAGCTGGTATCTGCCTACGGTGCAAAACGGTTTGAACGGCCAGACCGGCATTGCCACCGACGACGGTTCGTTCTGGTCCGTGCGTTCACCGATTGAAGGTGCCAACCAGATCAAGGTGCCGACCTTCCTGGTCGGTGGCACCAACGACATCTTCCAGCGTGACGTGCCTTTGATGTACGAGCAGGTCAAGCGCAATGCCAACACCAAGCTGCTGGTGCTGCCAGGCTCGCACGTGGGCTCGATCCTCAAGCTGATTTCCGGCTCGGACGGTATTCCCAAGGGTCGTCATCTGCTGCTGCAGTGGTTTGACCAGTACCTCAAGGGCAAGAGCACCGGCGCTGCCAACATGCCCAACGTGACGCAGTATGTACAAGGCTATGGCACAGACAGCACCCAGCGCTATGCCCGCACCACCGACTGGCCTCATCCCCAAATGTCGGCACAGCGCATGTACCTGCGTGAAGGCAAGAGCCTGAGTGCGCAAGCGCCCACCTCAACTGAAGTGGCGGCATCCGTGTCGGAGCCCGTGGCACCTGTGGTCACCGTGGAACGCAGCGGCGACAGCGTCAAGTCTGATGTCACGCTCAACGACGGCAGCAAGTGCTCGAGCAGCTACGACCAGTGGACCTTGGGTATCGGCGGCATCCTGGGTGGTTCGTGCTACAAGGACGCCACCAAGGTGGAAACGGCTCAAAAGGCTGCCATCTACGAAACCCCTGTCCTGACCACTGACCTGTATCTCAACGGTCCGATCCAGGCTGACGTCTGGATGACGACCACCCGCACGGACGCCGCTTTGGCCGTGCGCGTGGACAGCGTCTCGCCTGACGGTGTGGCAACGCCCATCACCACGGGCCTGATGTCTGCACGTTACCGCGCTGTGGACACCAGCCGTTCGCGTTACGTCAATGGCATCATGATTCAGCCTTGGCATGCGTACACGGCCGCTTCGGCTCAAAATGTGGTGCCAGGCAAGCCCATGTTGGTGCCGGTCGAGATCTTCCCGAATGCAGCCCTGATTCGCGCCGGCCACAAGCTGCGCGTGGCCATCAGCGCCAGCAACCAGGCTCAAGGTGTGTGGCCGCTGCCGAACCAGGCCAACGCCAATGGCGGCACCACGGTGATCCTCAACAGTGCCGAGCATCCTTCCAGCGTCGTTCTGCCAGTGGTGCCGGCCAGCAGTCTGAACTGATCTGAGCAGCGCTCAACGGTCAGACTGACAGGGTCTGGTGTCGCCTTCGGGCGGCATCAGGCCCTTTTTCACGATATGTCATGAACAAAACCTTCGTTACTGCCCTCTCTGCCTTGTCCCTGCTGATTGTGACTGCGGGCATCATGATGTGGTCCGAGCCGGACACCGCTGTGGGCAGAACCGACTCTGCTGAGCACACCGGCACGACAGCGGGCACGGGCGTGAGATTTCCGTGGGACACCCCGGGCAACGCCTCGACCCCCACCGCAACCCTGGCGCAACTGAGCGCGCAGCCAGGTGGCGCACTGCAGATTTCGGCGCAAACGCGTGAGGTGCTCGATCTCTTTTTGTCGGAGCATCCGCCGGCCGCACCTGACGTGATTGCAGCGCAGTTCAAGGAAGCAGCACGGGTGCATCTGAGCGAGCCGGCACTGAGTGAGGCGGCAGATTTGATGACGCGGTATGCCGCTTACAAAGACGCGCTCAAGGTGATCCAATCACAGCCCATGCCGGCCCCGAATGTGGAGCCAGGATTGGCCGCCGTGATGCAACTGCAGCAAACCAGCGCCTTGCGCGAACAATTTCTGGGCAGCAAATTCAAAGAGGGGCTGTATGGTCAGGAAGAGCAGTTGCAACGTTATGTGCTGGCACGTCAGCATCTGATGTCGGTGCAGGGATGGACGGAACAGCAGCGCAACGAGGAACTGGCCGCGCTGGAGCGGGAGTATCCGCGTGCGGTTATTGACGCGGCGGGGCGAAGCGCACGCTAATGCGCCTCACCTACAGGTGGGTTTTTCAACCTCGTATCCGACACTCAAGTAGAGATGTGTCTGCACCGTCTTGCCCACTCTTTCGATCAAGTGGACGCCTTCTTGGCTGACACAAGTGCCAGCCTTGCGCATTCGTCCTGAAACATCCCGGACTTCGAGAAGCTCACCGCGACCTTGCACGAGCCTCGACTTGCCAATGTATGCCGCACCGATGAACGGCGAAAC
>JAGOKC010000103.1 GCA_017994835.1 Aquabacterium sp.
ACGGCCAGGCAGTCCACCACGGGCATGCCCGCCATGGCCGCCAGCGCAATCTTCAGGTCGTCTTCCACGACCATGCCTTCACTCAGCAGGATCTGGCCCAGCGGGCGCGGTTGGCCCTGGCGTTGCAGGGTCAGGGCCCGCTCGATGTCGGACGGCTCACTGAGCCCGTGCACGACCAGGGTTTCGCCCAGGCGATGGCGCGGGGCCATGGGGTGATCGCCGTGAATGGCGTCCCACACGGCGACGGGGGTGCGCAAGACCAAGCTGTCGTCGCGTGCATGGGCACAGTTCTTGGCGTCGGTGACCTGGTGTTCCACGGCTTGATTCATCTTGGTTGTGCAAAAGTCTTGTCGATATGTATCACGATCAGTGCGGTCAGGTTGACATTTTCACACCCGCTGCACCTGGGCCACGCAGGAAAACCGCCGCTCGCGTGCCCTTTGACACGGCCGCCAGTGTGGCCTGGGTGCACAAGCACCCCCTAGTAGTAGGGAGGGTGCTTGCGGCAGGGGATGGCTAGGCTCAGTCGCCAGGATTGCCCAGCCAGGACGCCCCGATGCCCGACCGCCCGACCTTCAAACGCACCCCCCGCCCCCCTGTCATCAAGCGCGTGCCGGGCTTGATCGAGCCCGGTGTGATCCGCCCGCCCATCCTGCCGCTGCCCTCGGCGCACAGCAGCCTGTTTGATGCCGGCAAGCCGGGTGAGGCGGTGGTGCGGCCGGACGACCTGCTGGCCTTGCGCATCGAGTACGTCCACCTGCAGGTGCAGGCCGGACCGCCCGCGCAGCTGGTGAACCCAGGGGCGAGCGAGGCCTTCATCGTCTTGCATTTCCCGCCGCAGTCGGTGGCGGAGCAGGTGTTCTATGAGACCGCGCAAGCGGTGGCCGGGGTGAGCGAGGCGCAGCGGCCTGAAGGCGTCCCCGCCAAGCCCGACCTGGCGACGGGCACGGGCCTCCAAGCACCGCCGATTCGGGCGCGGGCAGCGGGTGAGTCGCGCCTGGTGTTCAAGGTGCCGCCGGGGTTTCGGGTGGACTATCAGCTCGCCAGCGTGCTGGAGGCCTGTCAGAGCCTGGCGCTGGCCGTGCCCGCCAACGCCTTGCCAGCCGGCGCGGGGGCGCACCGCATCACGCCAGGGCATTTGACGGCGCGCGATCTGGCGCGCCTGTCGCCGCTGGTGCGCGCGCAGCTCGGCACGCTGGCCTTGCGGCAGCGGCGCTTGTTGGCCATCGAGGGCCTGGAATCCAGCACCCTGGCGGCGCGCATCAGCCAGAACGTGAGCCTGCCGGGACAGCTCATTGAGGTGACCCGCCCGCCGATCTGGCGCGTGCAGCCCCGTCCCGCCTTGCCCGGTGCCCGCCAGACGGCCATCGAGATGCCCTGGCGCTTGATTCTGGCCCCGCACGGCGAGGAGCAGTTTCACCATGCCAGCGAAGCCGTGACCTCGCCGCTGACGGCACGCACGGAGTTGTGGCACTCACGTCTGGTGGCCCCCGGCCCCAATGGAAGCGCGCCGGTGCCGCCCCCCCGGCCTGATCCGCGCCGCACGGTGCGGGCGGTGTGGGCCTTGATGGGTGAGGGTTCGGACCCGGACCCGCAGCGGGCCATGAGCAGCACTTTCGTGACGACCGCCACGCTGCCGCGCACGGACGTGCTCACCACGCCCTTCCTGTGCACGCTGGACGATGCGGACCGCTTTCAGATCGCCCATCTGTCGTCCAACTTCTCTGTCAGCAATTACCAGCCGAAGGCGCTGGACACCCAGTTGCTGATGCTGTCGAGCCTGGGCGGCTGGCTGGATGCGCGCGGCGCGTGGGAGCCGCCAGGGCTGTCGGTGGAAGAGTGGGTGCACCGCGCCACCATGGGGCGCGACCACTATGTGCGCGTGGTGTACAAGGGATTTCTGTATCCCTTCGGGCACCGCGTGGCCCTGATCAAGGTCAGCGAGCGCAAGTTCCACCCGAGTTCGGGCGTCAACGGCAATCCGGCCTACCTGCGGCAGCGGATGTTCATCGTGGTGCGCGAGCGCGAGCGCACTTACATGGACCCGTCTCTGGTCAGCATGGATCAGCAGCGCGCGTTTCAGCGGCAGTTCCCGTTCCACAAGGTGCGCCTGCTGACCACGGTGACGCCGAATCTGGATCTGCCCACCTCGCCAGCGGCCAAGATCGGCACGCACGGGCGCAGCCTGTTCTGGCCTTGTGTGGGCGGTGCGCCCTTTGCCTTCCGCTGCGTGGGCACGGACATCGACGGACGTCAGGTGCAGTTCGAGTTGCCCCTGATCTTCATGGACAACAGCTATGCCTCGCCGCGCTACCTCAGTGGCAACAAGCTGCAACCTCTGTATGTGGACAAGGTGGTCAATGGCTCCCTGCACAAGGGTGCCGAGACCTTCGCCAAGATCGCCACCACGGAGTGGCTGCAGCGTCAGGATGGCCTGCAGTTGCGCCGCGAGGCTCAGTTGAAGCGCCAGCGCGTCGCCCTGGCCCCCAGCATCAAGGCGGGCGACACCAGCGTCGAGGTTGAGACCCTGGCCTTTGGGGGGGAGTACCAGGCGTTCGGGAACGCGCTGCACACTTACTCGGACGGCTTGCAGCGCCCGGTGTTCTACCCCAGCGTGACCGCGGTGCGCGCCCGCATTGCGGCGCTCGCGCAACTCGGTGGGAGCAGCGCCAGCAACTTGCTGCACTGGAACGCCGCCTACCTGAAGCATGGCTTTGACGCGGTGCAGGGCGGGGCCGGTGCCCAGCACAACGCGGCCCAGGTGTTTGCCGACGTGGTGGCCGAGAACGACATGGCCAAGCTTGACTTCTCCAGCCAGGGCGATCGCTCGGGTGGTTTTGTCATGCCCAACCTCAAGCCCAGTGGCCTGTCGCGCGCGCTCGGGCCGCTGACCGGCCCCATCGACCGTTACCTCACAGGCAGCCCGCTGCAGGGCACCGACCTGTTTCCCACCGACCTCAGCGACCTGCCCCTGCCTTTGCTGTTCGGCTGCATCCCGCTGGGTGAGGTGTTGCAGGCCGTGGCCGGGGGCAGCGACAAGCTGCCGCGCTTTGTGTCAGAGGCCAGCAGCCAGCTTGAAGCCCTGTTCAATGTGCTCACGCGCGCCTACGGCTTTGTCCAGCAGGTCGGTGCCCAAAGCGGCTCCCTGGCGCAGGCGGCCATCGACGTGGTGCAGGGCATCTTGCAAGACCTGCTGGCCCAGGCCGTGACGCTGGCGGCCGCCCAGGTGGCCCCGGTGCAAAGCGCCCTCCAGGATGTCCAGGCCAAGCTCAACGCCTTGCGCACGCTGTTCAACGGCTTCACCGCCCCGCAAGCGGACGGCAGCCTGCCCGGCCTGGACCAGATCGCCGCGCTGCTGACGCCCGCCCATGCGGCGCAACTGAACCAGCGCGTCAACCAGGCACTGGCCAGCCTGACCCAGTTGCAAACGCAGCTCGACGCCGCCCCCTTGCCCTCGGGCTTTCAGCAATCGGTGCGTGCGGCCATTCAGCAGGCCCAGCAGTTCCTGCAGGATGTGCTCACGGTGCTGGTGCTGGTCAGCGTCGGCAAGAACCTGTTCGACGCCATCCGGGCCATCGTCGAAGACCCGGATGCGTTCTCCGATGCCGCCACCGTGGGCGTCAAACTCAAGGCCATCCTCGACGCCGTCAGCCCTTTGCGCGAGGCCGTGTCGTCCTTCCGCCTGCTCGACGGTGCCACACGCCAGGTGCTCGACGATGCGCTGGGTGCCGTCGCCGACGTGCTGGGACTGGCCGACCCGCTCATCGACCTGATTGAGAGCCTGCTCGGCGAAGAGCTGGTGGTGCGTTTCGACTGGAAGCCCCCCATCCAGAACTGGGCCTTGCCGGGTGCCAACCCGGCCACCGAGCCCATTTTCCGCGCCAACGACAAGAACGGCTTTGTCGTGGCCGTCGAGGCCCGCATGAAAAAGAGCGGCGGCACGCCCTCCGTCAGTGTGGTCTGCGGGCTCAAGCACTTTGATCTGGTTCTGATCAATCCGGCCGCTTTCCTGGAGCTGAACTTCGAGAAGATCGAGTTCAGCGTGAACACCTCGGCGAAGATGAACGTCGATGTGCTGCTGAGCGACATCAAGTTCGTCGGGCCGCTGTCCTTTGTCGAAACACTCAAGGACCTGATCCCGCTGGACGGCTTCTCCGATCCGCCTTACCTGGACATCAGCCCCTCGGGCATCGACGCAGGCTTCTCGCTGGCCCTGCCCAACATCGCCGTGGGCATCTTCTCGCTGAGCAACCTCAGCCTGGGCGCGGGCTTCACGGTGCCCTTCATCGGCCAGCCTCTGTCGGTGCGCTTCAACTTCTGCACCCGCGAGCAGCCGTTCAACCTCACGGTGTCACTGTTTGGCGGGGGCGGCTTCTTTGGCGTCACCCTCGACCCCCACGGCGTGCAGATCCTGGAAGCGGCGTTCGAGTTCGGTGCCAGCATTTCGGTGGACTTTGGCGTGGCCTCGGGCGGGGTGCACGTCATGGCCGGCATCTACTTCCGCATGGAGCAGGATGCCGCCTCGCTGGCGGGCTACTTCCGCCTGGGGGGGCACGTCAGCGTGCTGGGCCTGATCACGGCCTCGCTGGAGTTGTACCTGGAGCTGCGCTACGAGTTCGAAACCGGCAAGGCCGTGGGCAGCGCGCAGTTGACCATCGAGGTCGAGGTCTTCCTGTTCTCGGCCAGCGTCACGGTGCGCTGCGAACGCAAGTTCGCCGGCTCCAACGGCGACCCTACCTTCCGACAACTCATGGGACCCGACCCGACGCTGCCACTGGCCGAGGAACTGGCCCAGATCAGCGCCAACAGCGACTACGCCTGGCGTGAGTACTGCGAAGCCTTTGCCTGAACCCGTTGAAGAGAACACCACGATGTCCCCACAGCAAATCGTCTGGACCGCCCTGCCTGCCGGGCGTGTGAGCGAAGGCCCGTTTGAGGGTCGCCTGCGCGTCTGCCTGGTGGCGTCGCCCCGGCTGACCCCGCCCCACGCTGGCGCGCAGACCCTCGGGTTTACAGGCTTTCACGACTTCCACAACTGGCCCAAGACCGTGGAGGGGCTCAAACTGGCCCTGCGCTACCAAGGCCAGCGCATCCCTCTGACCCGCATCAGCGAGCCCGATCCCGCCCTGTGGGACCAGTTGCTGCCCGCCCATACGCCGGTGGCGGGCTTCGTGTTCCAGGACATGAGCCAGCTCAACCTGCGCTCCTACGCCGTGCGCCATGTGCTGGGCTTCGTGCGCGAGCATTACGGCAAGCTGGCCACGCAAGCGGCCACCACCCACCCCACACTGCTGCCTTGGTCACGCGCGCACGGCGGGCTCAAGGACATGCTGACCGACCTGGGCACCGCCACCGAGACCATCCACTTTGGCGACCGCTCCATCGAGGTGGCCCATCCGGGTTTCGATCGCTTTTTCGATCACAAAAATCAGGAGGGGCTGGAGCAGCAGTTGCGCCGCGCCGTGTTCGGGTCCGAGGGGCGTTACCGCGCTCCGGTGGCCGGGGTCAACGGTCAGCCGACCAAAGGCACCTTTCCGATCCGGGTGCTGCCCCCGGACTGGCAAGACCCCAGCCTGGGCGGGGCCGACGCCTCGCTGATGAGCCAGTTCCGCACCGCCGACGAGTACACCTTCTACCAGGCCAACCGCTTTTACAAGCGCACCCAGCCCACCGACGCGCAACTGGCCATGCGTCGCCCGGACTTGAAGAACGTGGCCCCCGCGCCCAAGGTGCCGGAGTTGGACTTCCACCGCCTCATCGCCTCTTACGGTGACACGCCGCAGGTGTTGCATGCCCTCGGTCTGGTGATCGACTGCGTGCTGCCCGAGAACCATCTGCTGGCCCAGCAACTGGCCGCCCAGCCAACCCCGCTTGACGGCACCTTCAGCGCCGACATTGCCTGGCCCGACGCGCACGTCACCGACGACGATGCCTACCCGGCCACCGCCTGGCGGCTCACGCCCGAGCGCTTCACCACCCGCGCCCGCACCCCTGACCACACCGACGGCCTGCTGCACCTCGGTGGCAGCCTGGACCCCACCCTGGTCGGTCCGCGCCACAGCCCCATCCTCAAGGAGCGCGCCCACAGCGCCTTTGACGTCTTTCAGCTCGACCCCGATGGCGCGACACTCAAGACCACCAACTACCTGCTGACCGCCCAGAACCTGGTGGGCAAGAGCCTCAAGCCCGGCACCCACGGCGAGGTGACCTACACCACCGGCGACCGCCAGCCCGTGGCGGCCCTGCGCTCCGGCGGTTTGGGCGTGTCACGCCACGGCCGCGCCGCGCAGATCGCGCAGTCGGCGGCGGCCGCTGCGCTCAAGAACCAGCACATCCAGACCTCGGCCGCCGCCTCGCGCCAGATCGTGCTCCACACCGAAGACGTGCTGCGCGGCTACCGCGTCGATGTGCAACACCAGGGCAAGTGGTACTCGCTGTGTCAGCGCGACGGACGCTACCTGCTGCAAGCCGACCGGCAAC
>JAGOKC010000104.1 GCA_017994835.1 Aquabacterium sp.
CGCCAGGCGACCGACGTCGTTTGCGCAGCCCCTACACTTCGTTCCACCTCGTGGAACCCCTTTGAGCGACGATGTCCCAGCAAACGATCGACTTCAGCCCAGCCCGTGATGACGATGGCAGCGCGTCCCTGACGCTGGCCCATTACGCCGAGCGTGCCTACCTGGAATACGCCCTGAGCGTGGTCAAGGGCCGGGCCCTGCCCGATGTGTGCGACGGGCAAAAGCCTGTGCAGCGCCGCATCCTTTACGCGATGGAGCGCATGGGCCTGGGTTTCAGTGGCACCAATGGTGCCAAGCCGGTCAAAAGCGCGCGCGTGGTGGGCGATGTGCTGGGCCGCTATCACCCGCACGGTGACACTGCCGCCTATGACGCCATGGTGCGCATGGCGCAGGACTTTGCGCTGCGCTACCCGCTGGTCGATGGACAGGGCAACTTCGGCTCGCGCGATGGCGATGGTGCCGCCGCGATGCGGTACACGGAAGCCCGCCTGACACCGATCTCGCGCCTGCTGCTCGATGAAATCGACATGGGCACGGTGGATTTCATCCCGAACTACGACGGATCGACCGAAGAGCCCCGCCAGTTGCCAGCGCGCTTGCCCTTTGTGCTGCTCAACGGTGCCAGTGGCATTGCCGTGGGCCTGGCCACCGAGATCCCCAGCCACAACCTGCGCGAGGTGGCCTCGGCCGCCGTGGCCCTGATCAAGAACGAACACCTGCCCGACACGGAGCTGTTCGACATCATCCAGGGCCCCGACTTCCCGGGCGGCGGCCAGATCATCTCCAGCCCGCAGGACATCCAGGACGCCTACCGCAGCGGCCGGGGCAGCCTGAAGGTGCGCGCGCGCTGGAAGATCGAAGACCTGGCGCGGGGCCAGTGGCAGCTGGTGGTGACCGAACTGCCGCACGGCACCAGCTCGCAAAAGGTGCTCGAAGAGATCGAAGAGCTGACCAACCCCAAGATCAAGAACGGCAAAAAGGCGCTGACGGCCGAGCAGAACCTGCTCAAGGCCAGTGTGCTGTCGGTGCTGGACACGGTGCGCGACGAATCGAGCAAGGACGCCGCCGTGCGCCTGGTGTTCGAGCCCAAGACACGGACCGTGGCCCAGCAGGAGCTGATCACGATCTTGCTGGCGCACACCAGCCTGGAGACCTCGTCCTCGATCAACATGACCATGATCGGTGCCGACGGCAAGCCCACGCAAAAGAGCCTGCGTCAGATCCTGACCGAGTGGATCGGCTTCCGCATGGAGACGGTGACCCGCCGCACCCAGCATCGCCTGGGCAAGGTGCGCGACCGCATCCACATCCTGGAGGGCCGCCAGCTCGTCTTGCTGAACATCGACGAGGTGATCGCCATCATCCGCCACAGCGACGAGCCCAAGGCCGCGCTGATCGAGCGCTTCAAGCTGTCCGACCGTCAAGCCGAGGACATCCTCGAAATCCGCCTGCGTCAACTGGCGCGGCTGGAAGCCATCAAGATCGAGCAGGAGCTGTCCGAGCTGCGCACCGAGGAGGTCAAGCTGGACGACATCTTGAGCAACCCCGGCGTGCTCAAGCGCACCGTGGTCAAGGAAATCGAAGCCGATGCCAAGCAGTTTGGCGACGAACGCCGCACCCTGATCCAGGCTGAAAAGCGTGCCGTGGCCGAGGTGAAGGTGCTGGACGAGCCGGTGACCGTGGTCATCAGCGAAAAGGGCTGGGTTCGCGCCCGCACCGGCCATGGTCACGACCCGGCCGGGTTTGCCTTCAAGGCGGGCGATGGCCTGTACGGCACGTTTGAATGCCGCACGGTGGACCCGCTCATCGTCATCGGCAGCAACGGGCGCGTGTACAGCGTGGCCGTGAGCGCCTTGCCGGGTGCGCGTGGCGATGGCCAGCCCATCACGACCATGATCGAGCTGGAGTCCGGCACGCAGCCGCTGCACTACCTGGCCGGTCAGGTGGACCAGACGGTGCTGCTGGCCAACAGCGGAGGCTTCGGCTTGCTGGCCAAGCTGGGGGATCTGATCACGCGCCAGAAGGGCGGCAAGGGCTTCCAGACGCTGGACGAGGGCGACAAGGTGCTGCCGCCGGTGCTGGTACAGCCCGCACACACCCAGGTGGCCTGCCTCAGCGACGACGGCCGCATGCTGGTGTTTGGTCTGGACGAGCTGAAGCTCCAGTCCAACGGCGGTCGTGGCCTGACGTTGATGGACGTGGACGCGCAGAAGGCACCGCTGATCTCGGTGGCGTCCTGCCACAACGGGGTGCGCGTGATCGGCACCACGCGCGGGGCCAAGCCCAAGGAAGAGGATGTGCGCAACTCCGCTTACGTGGCGCACGTGGGCAAGCGCGCCCGCAAGGGCAAGGCCGTGGACGCTTTCCAGAAGGTGTTCAAGCTGCAAGCGCTGGCCTGATTCGGCTGGGCGGGTGCGCTTACACCCGCACCACGGTGACCGAGCAATCGGCCTCGGCCACCACCTGGGCACTCACGCTGCCCAGGTAGCGTCGCAGCGCGGAGTTGCCGCGCGCGCCCATCACGATGTGATCGACCTGGTTCTTGCTGGCGAACTCGACAATGGCTGCGGCTGTGTCCGGGGCCTCCAGTACATGGAAGGTCAGGCGCTGCTCGTCCAGCCCCAGTTGCTGTTGCAGCGGGCGGGCCCAATGTTTGATGTGCACCAGTTGCTGCACGTGCCGACTGTTCCCTTCGGCATCGGTGAGGGTGTCCATCGCGATGCGGTTGGTCTTCATCACGCTGATGCAAGCCAGACGAGCACGGGGCTCGGTCTGCATGATGCGACGCACCGTGCCCAGCAGTTTCTTGTCGAGCGCGGGCGTGCTGTTTTTCACCCCGATGGCCACCATGATGATGGGGCAGCGCTCCACATGCTGGCTGGCGCTGGCTTCCGCCTTGGGCTCGGCTCCCACAGCTTTGAACCAGCGCTTGAACGTGTCCAGACGGCTTTGCGTGCTCAGCTTGTGGGCGCGTTCGGTCAGCGCGACTTGTTCCGGGTGCTGCAGGTCAAGGGCCAGTTGGGCGGCGCTTTGGTAGCGCTGATCCGGCTCCACCTCCAGGCAGCGCAGAATGATTTCCTGCAACCACGCAGGGGTGTCCGCACGATGGACGCGGGGTGGCACCGGATCGGTGTAGAGGCGCTTGCGCAACCCTGCCACGGTGGTGGGTTGACCAAAGGGTCGCTCGCCTGTCGTCAGGTGATAGAGCATCACGCCCAGCGCGAACAGGTCGCTGCGCGGGTCGTTGCGCACAAACTGCACCTGTTCTGGCGAAATATAGGGGCCTGTGCCCATGGGCAGCTCAAATTCCTCTTCCAACAGGTCCGGCAGGTGATCGTGACGAGACAGCCCAAAGTCCACCAGCACCGCCTCACCCGTGGGCCGGAACAAAATGTTGCTGGGCTTGACGTCCAGGTGCACCACATGCTGCTTGTGCAGGGCGTGCAGCGCCTGCGCCACTTTCTGGCCGATGTCTGTCACCTCCGCGATAGGCAGGGGCGCTGAGTCCAGACGTGGCCGCAGCGACTGCCCCGGCAGATGCTCCATCACGATGTAGGGGCGGCGGGTGAAGTCGCCCTTGGCAACAAAACGCGGCACATGCGGCCCTTGCAGCATGGGCATCACCATCTGCTCGACTTCGAAGCCCACGATGGTGGCTGGATCTTCCCCGCCCTTGATGCGCGGGATTTTCATGATCAGCGGGAACTCGCCGGGGCCCTCGACAGGCTCGACATCCCACAGCGTGGCCATGCCACCCTGATGCAACCGCTCCTTGAGTCGGTAACCGTCAATGAGGGTGCCCGCTTCCAGGCGATTGCCGGGGGTGTCATCGCCCATGGATCAACCTCTGTGCAAAACCGGCTGGCAAGCCCGCATCCATGATGCGTTGCGCGGCGGTGTCGTGGTCATAAGGAACGCGGAAGAACGTCAGCGTGGCACTGCCAGTGTCGAAAGTAGCGTAACAGGCGGCGGGGTCGCCGTCACGAGGTTGACCGACTGAGCCGGGGATGGCCAGCCAGCGCCGCGCTGGCGACAGACTGATGGGGGCACCATCGACTGGAATGAACTCGCCAGACTTGCCCAGATGCGACAAGTGGTACAAGCATTGTTGATGCACATGCCCACAAAACACGAAGGGCTGCCGACTGGCGATCAGGCTGCGCGAGGCCTCGGATCGGCCCTGAATGTATTCCCAGCCTGCAGGGTTGTGGGCGTTGGCGTGCACCATCAAACAGGGCCCGACCTCGGCACTCAGGGGCAGGGCGGTCAGCCATTCGCGTTGTGCAAGGCTCAGTTGCGCGAAGGTCCAGGACAAGGACGGCAGCACATGAGATGACATCTTGCTGGTCGTGTCCTCCCCCAGGGCATCGTCGTGGTTGCCGCGCACCAACACCGCCCCCTCGGCTTCGCGTGCCTGGGCAAACTCGACCACCCAGACCGGATCGGCCCCGTAATCAACGTAGTCGCCCAGCATGACCAGTTGGTCAAAGCCTTGCTCCTGCGCGTGCTGCCACACGGCTTCGACGGCTTGTCGATTGGCATGGAGATCTGACAGCAGGGCAATTTTCATGAAAAACTCACAGACAAGGCGGGGACAGTCTAGCCATGTGACCCCATACCGTCAGCCCGTATCTGCCCGGGTGGCGCTGAGTCATGGAGAATGCGAACAAAACGGACAAAGTGATGGACCTTTCTGATGTTGACCCCCGAACAAGAAGCTGCCGTACGCGCCATACGCAAACTGGTTGATTTCTGGCAGATCACAGTCGATGAGCTGGACATGGGCCCGCAACCCGTCAGGGTGGCTGCGCCACCACCTGCGCCCAGAAGCCCCAAATACCGCCATCCTGTGACCCAGAAAACCTGGGACGGTGAAGGCATGCAACCCGAGTGGCTCAAGGATGCCTTGACGCGCGAAGGCTATACCGTTGAGGAACTGCGGGTGCCGCCCGATGCACTCGCATAGTAAACTCGCGCGCTGGTCTCTCCCAGTCGTCTAATGGATAAGACAGCCCCCTCCTAAGGGGCAAATCTTGGTTCGATTCCAGGCTGGGGGACCAAACTAAGACTTTTGCGGAGTTTTGTGGAAGTCGCCGGAATCGAGAAGCCCTAGAGAAATCAACGCTCTAGGGCTTTTTTTCGTCTGTACGTGTCCGGGGTGGTGCGTTGACAGCCGGTGTAATGTGGGGGCAACATTGGGGGCATCTGAGTTGCCCCCTTTTGGAGTTGCCCCCATGCCCCTGACCGACACAGCCGTGCGCAATGCCAAGCCAGCCGAGAAGGCCGTGAAGATGTTTGACGGTGGCGGGCTGTACCTGGAGGTGGCCCCCAGCGGCGGCAAATGGTGGCGACTGAAGTACCGGGTGGACGGCAAGGAGAAGCGCCTGAGCCTGGGCACCTACCCGGACGTGGGCTTGAAGGAGGCGCGGGAGCGACGCGACCAGGCCCGCAAGATGGTGGGGCAGGGCGTGGACGCGATTTGCGCTGTCCACGATCAGTTGTTTGATCTCGCGTGCGGCATTGGCCGAGCGTTGCGCCAGGAAGCGCACCTCCGATGCCACCACGCCAAAGCCACGACCTTGATCGCCAGCGCGCGCCGCCTCGACAGCGGCGTTCAGTGCCAGGATGTTGGTTTGGAAAGCGATGCCGTCAATCACGCTGATGATGTCGCTCATGCGCTTGCTCGATGTGTGAATGCCACGCATGGTGTCGATCACACGGGCCATGGAACTGCGCCCCTCCTGCGCGACTTGGCGAGCGGTCGAAGCCAATTGACTGGCCTGATGCGTGCGTGACAGGTTGTTGGTGATGTCGGCCTCAATCTGCTGCAAGGCTTCGCGCGATTGCGCCAGTTCGCTGGCGTGCTGCTGCGCGCTGAGTGACAACTGGCTTGCATCGGTGGCAACCTGATGCGAGGTGACGGCCAACTGTTCCGACTGATCACGTACCTCACCTGTCAGTTGCAGCAGATTGCCACGCATTCGTCGCATGGAGTCGAGCATGCGGCCCAACTCATCTTGTCCGGCATCCACCTGCACCGCATGGGACAAGCGACCTTCGGCAATCGCTTCGCTTACCTGCATGGCGGCCAGCGCAGGACGGCTCACCGAGCGGGCGATGAACCAGGCCCATAGCGCGCCAAACACCAGGCTGATCAGGGTCAGACCACCAATCAGCCACTGTGCGGTAGAGGTGATGGTGGCGAAATTGGTTTGCGCCTGCGCCGTGTATTGCTCAACCTGCTTCAGCAGTTCATCGGCCAGGCGGGTGACCGCCTGGGCAGCAGGTACCAGAGTCTGGCTTTCCTTGTCGCTGGCCAGCATGGTCTGCCCGGTCTCTACCAGGCTCAGCACCTCGTTGCGGGTCTGCGTGTAATGCTGATGCTGGTTGCGCAATGCTGCGGCCGCTGCTTTCACGGTGGTCACCGGATTCGCGGCGAGCTTGGTCA
>JAGOKC010000105.1 GCA_017994835.1 Aquabacterium sp.
TGCGCTGGACCGTCTCGCCGCCTGAACCTTACAAGAAGAAAGCCCCAGCCCGATGGCCATCCAATGGTTCCCCGGTCACATGAATGTGACCAAAAAAGCCATCACCGAACGCATGAAGGACATCGACGTGGTGATCGAGTTGCTCGACGCCCGTCTGCCCGGCTCCAGCGCCAACCCCATGCTGGCCGAGCTCACAGGCAATCGCCGCAAGCTCAAGGTGCTCAACAAGCAGGATCTGGCCGACCCGGTGCGCACCGAGGCCTGGCTGGCCTGGTACAACGCCCAGCCCGACACCCGCGCCATTGCGCTGGACGCCAGTGACACCGCACCGGCCCAGCGCCTGATCAAGGCCTGCCGCGAACTGGCCCCCAACCGGGGCGGCATGGACAAGCCTTTGCGCGTGCTGATCTGCGGCATCCCCAACGTGGGCAAGTCCACCTTGATGAACACGCTGGTGGGCAAGAAAGCGGCCAAGACCGGCGACGAAGCTGGGGTGACGCGCATCGAGCAGCGCATCAACCTGGCCAGCGACTTCTACCTGTTCGACACGCCCGGCATGCTGTGGCCCAAGATCACGGTCGAGCGCAGCGGCTACCACCTGGCCGCCAGCGGCGCCGTGGGCCGCAACGCCTACGACGAAGAAGAGGTGGCGCTGGAGTTGCTCAGCCGCCTCAAAGGGCCTTATCCTGAACTGCTGGCTGCGCGCTACAAGCTCGACGACGCCAGCGCCATTCCCTGCATGCACGACGACGAGTTGCTCGAACTCATCGCACGCAAGCGCGGTGCCGTCATGAGCGGCGGCCGCGTCAACCTGACCAAGGCATCCGAGATCGTGCTCAACGACTTCCGCAGTGCCATCCTGGGCCGCATCACCCTCGAATCTCCCGAAGAGTTCGAGGTGTGGTGGACCGAAGGAGTCGCCCTGGAAGTCGAGCGGCAGCGCAAGAAGGCCGCGCGCCTGCAGAAAAAGAAAAAGGGCCCGACCACCGCCGCGCCCGACCACAACAACGATCAAGACGATGAGGCTTGAGCCTTTCCGAGGCCACCCGCCCGAGGCTCATTCCCTGATCCCCCCACACAAGGACCTTCATGGCTTCCACCCCTGAACACATCAGCATGGCGCTGTTTTGCGACTTCGAAAACGTCGCGCTCGGCGTCCGCGATGCCAATTACGAGAAGTTCGACATCAAGCGCGTGCTAGAGCGCCTGCTGCTCAAAGGCAGCATCGTCGTCAAGAAAGCCTATTGCGACTGGGAGCGCTACAAGGGCTTCAAGGCCGCCATGCACGAGGCCAATTTCGAGCTGATCGAGATCCCGCATGTGCGCCAGTCGGGCAAGAACTCGGCCGACATCCGCCTGGTGGTGGACGCGCTCGACCTCTGCTACACCAAGTCGCACGTCAACACCTTCGTGATCATCTCGGGCGACTCGGACTTTTCGCCACTGGTCTCCAAGCTGCGCGAGAACGCCAAGTACGTGATCGGCGTGGGCGTCAAGCAGTCCACGTCCGACCTGTTGACGGCCAACTGCGACGAATTCATCTTCTACGACGACCTGGTGCGCGAAAGTGCCCGCGTGGACGCGCGCCGCAACACGCGCAACAACCAGCCGGCCGCCAAGCGCTCGCCCGAAGAAGAGCAACGCCGTCGCGCCGAGCTGGACGTGCGTCGCAGCAAGGCCGTGGAAATGGCGCTGGAGACCTACGAAGCGCTGGTCACCGACCGCGACGAAGGCGGCAAGATCTGGGCCTCGGTGCTCAAGGAAGCCATCAAGCGCCGCAACCCCGGCTTCAATGAGAACTACTACGGCTTTCGCACCTTTGGCAACCTGCTGGAAGAGGCCAAGGCCCGTGGCCTGCTCGAATTTGGTCGCGATGAGAAGTCGAGCGCCTTCGTCTTCCGGGGCACCGGTCTCAATGCCCTGCCGGACTCGATGAGCAGCGAGAATCTGCCATCAACCTCTGACGCGGTGGAGCTTGGCAGCACGACCTTCGGCACGGGCAAACCCAGCAGCAACACAAACGCCAGCGAGTCAGACTTGGTGGCCGGAGAAGCGTCAACCACCCCGCGCATCGAAACCGACACCGCGCACGGCGAGGCGAGCAAGTCACGCCGTCGCAACCGGGGTGGGCGTGGAAGCGCTGCCGCGCGCCGTGGCAAGGTCGCCGACGAGGCCGTGGCCCACCACACCGCTGCCGAAGAAGCCCCCCGCGAAGAAGCGCCCACCATGGTGATGCCGACCGAATCGATCAGCTCACCCGCAAGCGACGACACGGCAGCGCCTGCCCCAGCGGCCAAGAAAACCCGCCGTGCGCCGGCCAAGAAGGCCACCTCACGCACGCGCACACCTCGCAAAACCAGCGCCCCGCCGACCGAAGAAGCCTGACGCGCCTGTGGCGGTGCGTTCCCAGCCGCTTCAGGCGGGGGTGCCAGCCGCAGCCGGCAGCGAGAACCAGAAGGTGGCCCCTTGTCCCACCTGGCTGTCCGCACCGACCTTGCCACCGTGTCGCTCGACGATGCGTTGCACCAGGGTCAGGCCCAGGCCGGTGCCCTCGAAATCATGGTCGTCGTGCAGGCGCTTGAAGGGCACGAACAGGTCTTTGCTGCGCGTGGCATCAAAACCCACACCGTTGTCCCGCACAGCAACCTTCACGCCACCACCTGGGGTGGTCTCGGCCCACACCCGCACCAGAGGTTGCGCTGACTGGCGTGAGAACTTCAAGGCATTGCCAAGCAAGTTGACCAACACCTGACGCAGCAAGGCCTTGTCGCCACTGATCACCGGCAAAGACTCGACCTGAACCGACATGGCATGCCCCTCGCCATGGCAAAGCTCCAGGTGCCGCAAGGACTCGTCCACCAGCGCGTCCAGCGCCACCGGCTGCTTGCGCAGCTCAACGTGCGAGACCCGCGCCAGGGCCAGCAAGTCAGATACCAGTTCGGACAGGTTGGACGACTGGGTCTGTATGGCCTCGAACAAACGACGGGCGCGCTCGGCATCGCCAGCATCCAATGCAGACAGGGCGACCCCTGACAGACCGGCCATCCCACCCAGCGGCCCACGCAGGTCGTGGGACACCATGCTGTTGAAGGACTCCAGTGAGTCGATGATGTTGCGCAGCTCACGCGTTCGCTCGGTAACGCGTTGCTCCAGCGACTCATTGAGGTCACGCAAGTGGGCGCGCATGCGGCCCATGGTGGCCGACATCACGCCCAAACCAGCCAAGGCAAAGGGTACCGCCGACCAGTAGCGCAGATCGACCTGGTCCAGACCCATCGCGTAAGCCCCTGCCACCATGGGAATGTAGAAGCACAGCATGGTGGCCGCCATGCCATGCCCGGCACCGGGTTCACGCCGCATGGCCCCCAGGCTGAGCAGTGCCAGATAAGCAAAAAACAACCCCGTGACCGCGTTGGCCAGCAGGTTTTCATGACTGGGCCACACCTCGCGTGCGGCAATCAAGCCCAGGTACGCCAGCCAGGTCAGCGCGAACGACACCCAGGGACCGGGTTTGGCGTGCCCGGTGTACAGGCGCCCACCGGCCACGAGCGCACCCATGGTGGAAAGACCCAGCGCCAAGGTGACCACGTGCAAGGTGGTGCCGAAGGGGCCATGCATGGTGGCCAGCAACACCGGCGCGGCGGTGTTCAGCACCCCGGCGGCAGCAAAAGCCACGGCCCACCAGCCCAGCCCCCATTCCGGCCGCCCATGGCGAAAGCGCATAAATACTGCGGCGACGAACAACTGCACCAGACCGGCGGCAATCGCGAAACCTTCCGAAAACGACAATGGAGGCATGCTGGGACCGAGAAATTCAGACAGCCAGTTTCACCTCATTTCACAGTTCAGCTTGTCGGTTTTTCCCTCGCACCCCACCCGAATGGGGGATGCGCCATGCTCTGTGTGGCGCGGTTTGACGTCAGAGGTCAACGCCGCGTGGGGATGCGCCACACCACGGCGCAGCCAATCAACCCCGACACCAGCACCACGGCTTGCACCACAGGCCGCTCAGCCAGGTGCCAGGCCGAGACGCCCACCATCAAGACCATCATCCCGGAGGCCAGCCATTTGATGCGCAAGGGCATGCTGTGGTGCGCCTCCCAGTCGCGCACCATCGGGCCCAGCCAGCGGTGTCGCACCAACCACCCGTGCAGGCGCGGCGAGGCCTTGGCGAAACAGGCGGCCGCCAGCAAGATGAAGGGGGTGGTGGGCAGCCCCGGCAGCACAGCCCCGAGCAAGCCCAGCAGCAGGGACACGATGCCCGCCAGCGTCAGCACTGCGCGTTTCAGGCGCGCACGGGCTGGCAAACGCTCAGGCAGCAAGGCAGACTTCGGCAGGGACATGCGGACGATTGTCGCCCAGACGCGCCCTCAGCCTGGGATGACCTTGCCAGAGGCCCGGGTGCCGACTCAGGCGCTCACCCGCTCCCAATGGCGCTGCAAGCTGGCCCGCACCGATGCCGGATCACCAAGCAGCCCCATGTGACCCAGACCCGACAAGGTATCGACCACAGCCCGGGGGTTGACCTCGGCCAGGCGGCTCACCATGGCCTGTGCGGGCGGCGTGGTGCGCGCGCCTTGCACCAAGGTCATCGGCACGTCCAACTGGTAGTGGGCGAAGGGCTGGGGCTCGGTGGACACGCTGCACACCTCGCGAAACATCTTCCAGCCCACCGGCCGGGTCATGGCCCGGGCCTTCTCCGGCATGCTGGCCCACATGCCCGGATGGTTCCAGTAGTCGATGAACCGTTCAATCCAGGCCTCCGAGCCGCCCTCTTCCTCGTCCAGCATCGAGTTCGCCCCATAAAGGTCCGCCACCTGGGCGGCCACCTCCGGGCTCAGCCGCTGCGGCTCGGCGCGCAAGGCCCCGAACAACACGGGCTCATACAGCCACAGCGAACGCACCGGCAGGCCCATGTCCCGCGCCAGGGTCAGGGCCACAAAGCCGCCGTACGAATGCCCGCCCAGGTGGATGCCGGTGGTGCCCGGCGGAATCTGAGCCATCAGATGGGCCACCTCATCCCGCACGGAGAACGCCGAGCCGCGGGGCAGCAGGTCATGCGGTGCGTAGCCCCGGTTCACCGGCGTCAGCGGCGTGATGCCCTCAGGCAGGTCCGCCAGCAAGGGACGCCACATGAAAGGCCCGGTGGCCGTGGAATGGATGAACAACGCGACTTCGGACATGGCAGCACCTATTTACTTGCATCAAACCAAGCAGTCCAACACGTCAATGTCAGTGCGGCTCAGCGTAGCATCGAAACAGGGCGATCCAAATAGCTGACAGCACCACATCCAGGTTGACCGTCACGGCTGTGCCTTGCATGCGGAAAGAACCAGAAAACTGCGGTCAGCGGCAGATCGGCCTCCACCTGCGTCACGCTCCGTTCTGACACCGACTTAATTACTCGTTGCCGTCGTGCGCTCAATCTGAGAAATGTTCTCTGCATGTTCACGCTTCTCTCGTGCAATCTGGGCACGGGTGCCCTCGGTGAACTCATCTTTCTTGGTGGACGACAGCCTTGGGTCCGATTGCACCTCACGGTGACGCTCTTTGAGGCTACGCATCTTCTCGTCGTGGCGGGCGTTCTCTTTGGCGATTCGGTCGCTACGCGCTTGCTCTCGAACTCGGTCTTCTTCTTCTCGCTCAATAGCAGCTTGCCGGCTGCGATAGCCTGGATCGTTGAGTTGCCCTGCCTGAAAAATACGCCGATGCCGGACATACCCCCACAATCTATATGGCTCTCGCCCTCCCATCAGCAAGGGCTGCCCGCTTTGCTTCAGTCGCTGCCATGCTTGCTCCGCTTCAGCCAATGCCTTCTTGTCGCCTGACTCTCTGGCATCGTCAGCGCGCGCTTTGGCCGCAGCTGCCTGGGTTTGACGATCCTGCTCTCGTTCACCAAAAACGAACCAGGCCTCATCGTCCGGCACCATGCTTTCAACATCTGAGCGCATGAACGGCTTGAACCAGGCGCGGGAATCATGCACGTAGTGTTCAAACCAATGCGCGGCGGCTGCGGGCAGGGCATTGGCTGAATGACTTGCCCATTCGGCATGCAACCACGTATCCCACTGCTGCTGCTTCTCCTGCATCACGGCGCGCAAGGCGGACTTCAAGTCCCAGGTTAATGCCGTCGAGCTTAGAGCCAACAGCTGAGCTGGGGGGATGCGACTGACGCCTGCAACATTCGAGACGATGCTGGCCCAGCTGAAGACCTTATCAAAAAATGTGTCGTCAATGACATCAAATTTCTTGGGGTCCTTGCTTTCCAGGAAGATGATTTCTTTGCGCAACTCTTGCTCAGCACCTCGAATGTCTTCGATGTCCTGATATTTCGAGACGCTGGGGCTGGCCATCAAACCCGGCATCGCACTGGCACCGCCCGGTCGGTTCATCTGGGCTTTTCGCCAACG
>JAGOKC010000002.1:0-40253 GCA_017994835.1 Aquabacterium sp.
GCTTTGTGTTGACCCGCCCCGCGGCCGATGCGGCCGAGAGTGCGTTGCGTGCCGGTGTGCCCACCGTGGTGCTGGACCGGGTGCAGGATGCCGGCAATGTAGGCAGCATCTTGCGCAGTGCGTCGGCCATGGGCGTGGCACAGGTGGTGGCGCTCAAGGGGACGGCCGGCTTGTGGTCGCCCAAGGTGCTGCGTGCGGGCATGGGCGCGCATTTCGCCTTGCATCTGGTGGAGCAGGTCGTGCCAGAGGCCTTGCCTGAACTGCAGGTGCCCCTGGTGGCCACGAGTTCTCACACCGAGCATCAACTGCCGACCGTGGCCCTGCCTGAGCCTTGCGCCTGGGTCATGGGGCATGAAGGGCAGGGGGTGGGCGACGCTGTCATGAGCCAGTGCGCCTTGAAGGTCGCCATTCCCCAACCCGGTGGGGAGGAGTCGCTCAACGTGGCGGCCGCGGCGGCCGTCTGCCTGTATGAGTCGATGCGACGCCGTATGTGATCAGCTTGTGGTCGGGCACGATGCCATCCATGTGTCCGGTATGGGTTTGATGGGCGAGCGTTCTCTGCGGTCGCCCTACAATGCAGCAAAATTGATATACCCTCTGCGTGACGCCATCGGGCGCGTCGGCATGGTGAACATGGAGGATGCATGGATCGTTCAATGAAACCCCTGGATGTGGTGTATGGCTCGGCTGCGGCCGGTGACCGTCAGCGCGTGCTGCGCAACACCTATGCGCTCTTGGCCTTGTCGATGCTGCCCACGGTGCTCGGTGCCTGGCTCGGTGTGGTCATGGGCTTCAGCTTTTTCGCGGGCAGCCCCTTCATCGGCCTGATGGTTTTCATGGGTGTCGCCTTCGGGTTCTTCTTTGCCATCGAGAAGTTCAAGAACTCTGGTTTGGGCGTCTTGCTGCTGCTGGGCTTCACCTTTTTCATGGGCCTGATGCTCTCGCGCATGCTGGGCCATGTGCTGGGTTTGTCCAACGGCGCGTCACTCATTGCCACGGCGTTTGGCGGCACGGCCTTGGTGTTCGGTGGCATGGCCACCCTGGCATCGACCATGAAGCGGGAGGTCTCCAGCCTGGGCAAGTGGCTGTTCGTGGGCTTGATGGTCATGATCGTGGCTGGCATTGCCAACATCTGGCTGCAAATGCCGGCGCTCTACCTGGCCATGTCTGCCATGGGCGTGGTGATCTTTTCCGCCTTCATACTGTATGACCTCAAGCAGATCATCGATGGTGGCGAAACCAACTACGTGACGGCCACGCTGTCGGTGTACCTGAGTGTGTACAACCTTTTCTCGTCTCTGCTGCATCTGCTGACAGCACTGGGTGGCGAAGACTGATCCGTCGAACAACTGCGTGTGTGTTTGCCCGCCCTGGCCGTGCGCCTTGGCGGGCTTGTTTTTGAGGATTTCAATACCATGTGGGGTACACCGACTCACAAGGAGATCACATGATGCAGTCACTGGAACTGGTCTGTCCACACTGTCAGGCCATCAACCGTGTACCGGAGTCACGCCTGGGTGACGCGCCGCAATGCGGGCAGTGCCACCAATCCGTTTTGCCGCCACACCCTGTTGAGCTCACGCAGCGCAGTTTTGATCGCTTCATCACGCGCAACCAATTACCCGTTCTGGTCGATTTTTGGGCACCCTGGTGTGGCCCGTGCAAGGCGTTTGCCCCGGTGTTCGCGCAACTGGCCGCACCGTATGCCGCCCGAGTACGCTTCGCCAAGGTCAATACCGAGGTCGAACAAGGGATCGCTGCGACATACCAGATCCGCAGCATTCCCACTTTGGCACTGTTCAAGCAGGGCAAGGAACTCGATCGGGTATCTGGTGCCTTGCCTGCCGCGCAGTTACAGGCCTGGTTGGCGCATCACGGCCTTTGAACAAAGGGGCAATCAGTACTGATCGCCTTCACCAATGTAGGTGCCGGGTGCCAGGTTCTCAAAACGTGTGTTGGACTTCAGGAAGGCCAGATGCAGGCTTCCCACAGGGCCGTTACGCTGCTTGCCGATGATGATCTCGGCGATGCCAGGCACCTTGGATTCCTTGTTGTAGTACTCGTCGCGGTAGATGAACATGATCACGTCCGCATCTTGCTCAATGGCACCGGATTCCCGTAAGTCAGACATCATCGGGCGCTTGTCTGGCCGTGTTTCTACTGATCGGTTGAGCTGAGACAGGGCGATCACCGGGCACTGCAGCTCCTTCGCCAGGGCTTTCAGGCCCCGTGAGATTTCACCGATCACGGTGGCGCGGTTCTCTTCGTTGCCACTTGAACCGCTCATGAGCTGCAAGTAGTCCACGATGATCAAACCCAGCGTGCCGCCAAACTGGCGTGCCAGACGGCGCGCGCGGGCACGCAACTCGTTGGGCGACAGGCCAGGTGTTTCATCAATGAAGACGTTGGCGGTGCGAAGTTTTTCCACGGTCTCGCTCAAACGCCCCCATTCGTCGTCTGACAGGCGGCCGGTGCGCAGGTTCTGCTGGTTGATGCGGCCAATCGAGCCGACCATCCGCAGTGCGAGTTGCGAGGCTCCCATTTCCATCGAAAATACGGCCACTGGCAGACCTTCGTTGACGGCCACATTCTCGCCAATGTTCAGAGCGAAAGCGGTTTTGCCCATGGAGGGGCGCGCGGCCAGGATGATGAGGTCGCCTTTTTGCAGGCCAGCCGTCATCTTGTCCATGTCGATGAAGCCGGTGCGCACGCCAGTCACGTCCTCTGCACCGTTGTCTGCCAGTTCGGTGACACGGTCCAGCAGATCGACCACCAGACCGTCCATGGCGAAGAAGCCCTGCTTGTTGCGGCTGCCTTCCTCGCCGATTTTCATGATCTTGGCTTCTGCCTCGTCAAGGATGTCGGAGACACTCTTGCCTTGAGGGTTGAACGCATTGGTGGCGATTTCATCGCTGGCCGTGACCAGTTTGCGCAGCACGGCGCGCTCACGCACGATTTCGGCGTAGCGGCGCATGTTGGCGGCGCTGGGCACCGACTGTGCAAGCGCGTTCAAGTAACTCAGGCCACCCACTTCCGTGCCTTTGCCCTGCATTTGCAGTTGCTCGAACACCGTGATCACGTCGGCTGGCTTGGAGGCGCTGATCAGTTGCTGGATCGCCATGAAGATCAGCTGGTGTTCGTGGCGATAGAAGTCACCATCGTGCAGCAGGTCTGCGGCCCGGTCCCAGGCGCTGTTGTCCAGCAACAAGCCCCCCAGCACACTTTGCTCACCCTCAATGGAGTGTGGGGGCACGCGGAGTTTGGCGATCTCGTCACTGCTGAGTGAGTCGGTCGCACTGCGGGCGGAGAAGGGTGTTGGGAATGCTGCAGCCATGGCTCAATGATAAAAGCGGAGCGGTGTGCCGCCTGTGGACAAGTCTGTGGGCAGCCTTGGGAAATGCTGGGGACTTTGTGGGATAAGGTGCAAGTTCGACCATAAACGACAAAGCCGGCAATGAAGCCGGCTTTGGGTGAAACCGGCCGAAACCGGATTCAGGCGATGGTGTGAATCGCGTGAAAGGTGAAACCTTAAGCGGCTTCGCCAACCACGGCGACGGTCACGTCCACAACCACGTCGGTGTGCAGGGACACCGACACAGCGTGCTCGCCCGTGGTCTTCAGAGGACCGTGGGGCAGGCGGATCTGGTGCTTGGCCACTTCAAAGCCGGCAGCCTTCAGGCCATCAGCGATGTCGTGGTTGGTCACGGAACCGAACAGACGGCCGTCAACGCCAGCCTTTTGGCTCACGGTGATGGTCTTGCCGTTCAGCTTCTCGCCAACGGCTTGCGCAGTAGCCAGCTTCTCGGCTTGAGCCTTTTCCAGCTCGGCACGACGGGCTTCGAATTCGGCGATGGCCTTTTCGGTGGCACGACGAGCTTGACGGGTCGGGATCAGGAAGTTACGGGCGTAGCCGTCCTTGACCTTGACCACATCACCCAGGTTGCCCAGGTTGGCGACTTTTTCGAGGAGGATGATTTGCATGACGAGGACTCCTTAGACGCGGTGCTGGTCGCTGTACGGCAGCAGGGCCAGGAAGCGAGCACGCTTGATGGCGTTGGTCAGCTGACGTTGGTAGATCGCGCGGGTGCCGGTCAGGCGTGCGGGGATGATCTTGCCGTTTTCAGCGATGAAGTCGCGCAGCGTGTCAACGTCCTTGTAGTCGATCTGTTCGACGTTGGCGACGGTGAAGCGGCAGAAGCGCTTGCGGCGGAACAGCAGGGATTGCGTGTTGCGCTTGCCCTTGCGGTCTTTGGAGAACTTGCCGTTCTTGGAGCGTGGAGCAGCCATGAGAACCTCTCAGTATCCGATTGGATGTGTTTAAACGATGTCGTTGAGTTCGGTGATGTGCAGAAGCACGCCACGTCCGGTGCGCGGAGCCCCGAGAAAACCAGCCAACCCGAAGGTCAAGCCAATTTCTTGCCGATTCAGCTTCTCGGCCATGGGGCCAAGGGCAACTGCCTTGATGTCCAGCTTGACCTTGCGGTTTTGCTGGGCCTCGGTCACCTCGGATTCGTGCTGAAGCACGAGGTCGAGGGCGGGCAGGCCGGCGGGGGTGTATCTCAGCGCTTTGCGTTCAATGATCTGTGCAGACAGCAGGACGCGGTTCATGCAGTCAATCGGTGAACGGGTGGACGCGGTGCCTGGACGCCTTGCGGCATCAATCAGGCAGCGGCTTGGTCCTGCTGGGCCTTGCGGGCCTCTTCACGCTCAACTTGCTTCATCATCACGGAAGGAGCGGTCTCAGCCTTGTCCTTCAGCACGGTCAGGTGACGCAGCACGGCGTCATTGAACTTGAAGCCGGTTTCGATTTCAGCCAGGGTGTCCTTGCTGATTTCGACGTTCAGGCACAGGTAGTGGGCCTTGGCGAGCTTGTTGATCTGGTAAGCCAGTTGACGGCGGCCCCAGTCTTCAACACGGTGAACCTGGCCACCGGTGGTGGTGATCAGGGTCTTGTAGCGCTCGAGCATGGCCGGCACTTGTTCGCTTTGATCCGGGTGGATCAGTACGATGATTTCGTAGTGACGCATGGAAACTCCTTGTGGATTCCAGTTGATGGAAGCCGTCGCGAAGCGTCAAACCCGCAAACGGCAAGGGCTGCCCCTGGTTTTGAGTCCATGGGCAACATTCAGGTAACCCGCGAGTATAGCAATGAAACGCCACCCGTGGGCAGAAATCGTACCTGTGTGTTTATTTGGAGGCCAGACGCTGCCAGGTTTCGATCACGGTGTCGGGGTTCAGCGAGATCGAAGCGATGCCTTCGTCCGCCAGCCACTCAGCGAAATCCGGATGGTCGCTGGGGCCTTGGCCGCAGATGCCGATGTACTTACCCTGAGCACGGCAGGCTGCAATGGCGCGTGAAATCATGGCTTTGACGGCCGGATCACGTTCGTCAAAGTCAGCGGCCAGCAATTCCAGACCAGAGTCACGATCCAGGCCGAGCGTCAACTGGGTCAGGTCGTTGGAGCCGATCGACATGCCGTCGAAGAACGCCAGAAACTGGTCAGCCAGGATGGCGTTGGAGGGCACCTCGCACATCATGATGACGCGCAGATCGTCCTTGCCGCCCTTGGAGGCGCGCACCAGACCGTGGTCGGCCAGCATGTTGGTGACACGCTCTGCTTGCTTGAGGGTGCGCACGAAGGGCACCATGATCTCGACGTTGGTCAGCCCCATGTCGTTGCGCACGCGCTTGAGCGCCTCGCATTCCATGGCAAAGGCCTCGCCGAATTCTTTGCTGATGTAGCGTGAAGCGCCACGGAAACCCAACATCGGGTTTTCTTCTTCGGGTTCATAGCGTGAGCCGCCAATGAGCTTCTTGTACTCGTTGGACTTGAAATCCGACAGGCGCACGATGACGGGTTTGGGCCAGAAGGCCGCCGCAATGGTGGCGATGCCTTCAGCCAGCTTGTCAACGTAGAAAGCACGGGGCGAAGCGTGGCCACGGGCCACCGATTCCACGGCCTTCTTCAAGTCGCTGTCGATGTTCGGGTAGTCCAGAATCGCTTTGGGGTGAACGCCGATGTTGTTGTTGATGATGAACTCGAGGCGAGCCAGACCGACACCGTTGTTGGGCATCTGAGCGAAGTCGAATGCCAGTTGCGGATTGCCGACGTTCATCATGATCTTGAGGCCGATGTGTGGCATCACGCCACGGGTCACCTCGGTGACCTCGGTTTCGAGCAGACCTTCGTAGATGTAGCCGGTGTCACCCTCGGAGCAGGCCACGGTGACGAGCGTGCCGTCGGTCAGGCGTTCGGTGGCGTTGCCACAGCCGACCACTGCCGGGATGCCCAGTTCACGCGCGATGATGGCCGCGTGGCAGGTGCGGCCACCTCGGTTCGTCACGATGGCGCTGGCGCGCTTCATGACAGGCTCCCAGTTGGGGTCGGTCATGTCTGTGACGAGGATGTCACCGGGCTTGACCGTGTCCATCTCGGTAATGCTGTGCACGATGCGCACAGGGCCGGTGCCAATTTTTTGCCCAATGGCGCGGCCTTCGGCCAGCACGGTGCCGGTGCCCTTGAGCTTGTAGCGTTGCTCGGCCTTACCTTGCTGCTGGCTCTTCACGGTTTCGGGGCGAGCCTGCAGGATGTAGAGCTTGCCGTCGGTGCCATCCTTGCCCCACTCAATGTCCATCGGGCGACCGTAATGCTCTTCGATGATGACGGCGTAGCGGCCCAGCTCGGTCACATCCTCGTTGGTCAGGCTGTAGCGGTTGCGTGCCTCGACGGTGGTGTCAACGGTGCGCACCAACTTGCCGGAGGCGGCCTTCTCTTCGGCCGAGGCAAACTCCATCTTGATCAGCTTGGAGCCCAGGTTGCGGCGGATGACCGCCTGCTTGCCAGCTTTCAGTGCAGGCTTGTGAACGTAGAACTCGTCGGGGTTGACGGCACCTTGCACCACAGTTTCGCCAAGGCCATAGCTGGAGGTGATGAAGACCACATCCTGGAAGCCCGATTCGGTGTCGATGGTGAACATCACGCCAGCGGCGCCCAGGTCAGAGCGCACCATGCGCTGCACGCCAGCCGACAGGGCGACCACGTCGTGGGCGAAGCCCTTGTGCACGCGATAGGAGATGGCTCGGTCGTTGTACAGCGAGGCGAACACTTCCTTCATCTTGTGGAGGATGTCTTCGATGCCGACCACGTTCAGAAAGGTTTCCTGCTGGCCCGCAAACGAAGCGTCGGGCAGGTCTTCGGCGGTGGCGGACGAGCGCACGGCGAACGAGGCGTCAGGGTTGTCGTCGGCCAGCTTGGCATAGGCGGTGCGGATGGCTTGCTCCAGATCGGCAGGGAAGGGCTGAGCCTCGACCCAAGCACGGATCTGGGCACCGACTTCAGCCAGGGCACGCACGTCTTCGGTGTCAAGGGCGGCCAGACGCTGACTGATGCGGTCAGCCAGGCCATCGTGCTGGAGGAACTGGCGGAAAGCGTGGGCTGTGGTGGCAAAACCAGTGGGGACGCGCACGCCGTTGGGCAGTTGCGAGATCATTTCGCCAAGGCTGGCGTTCTTGCCGCCGACGACTTCAACGTCCTCGTTGCGCAATTGCTCGAAGGGGACGACCAGTGCGGTCGGCTCAAAGCGGTTGGTCATGAAAGCTCCAGGATGGTAAAAAATCTGGCGGTGCCCTGTCTGAACCCGCACAGAGGCCTGGAGTTCTAGTTGTGTGGCCTGAGTTCGGGCATGTTGTGGCTGGGCAGCAATGTGGAAGATTGTAAGGTCAGGCCTATGATCCGGGCTTGTTCTCTTCCAATTCCCGGGTGCACAACCGGGTGGTGATCTGACGAGGTGCCTGCCTCCTCACTCCATTGCCCGTCGCCCCTCATGCCATGTCAGATCGCACCGTTTTTTTCATATCCGATGGCACCGGCATCACCGCCGAAACCATGGGTAACTCCATCCTGGCGCAGTTCGCCATCAAACCGCGTCACATCCGTCGGCCTTTCATCGACTCGGTGGACAAGGCCTTTCAGGTTGTGCGCGAGATCAATGCCACGGGGGTGCGTGAAGGCAATCGGCCGATTGTGTTCATCACCATGGCCAATGATGACGTCATGAACATCCTCAAAACCTGCGAGGGCAAGGTGTTCGACGTGATCCAGACCTTTGTGATTCCGCTTGAAGAAGAGTTCAACATGAAGTCCAACCATCGCGTTGGTCGCTTCAGTGATCCAAGCCAGGACCGGGACTATGACGATCGCATCGAAGCCATCAATTTCGCGCTAGAACACGACGATGGACAATCTGCGCGCAGCCTGGACACCGCCGATGTGGTGTTGGTGGGGGTGAGCCGATGCGGTAAAACGCCCACGTCGCTGTACCTGGCCATGCAGCACGGCGTCAAGGCCGCCAACGTGCCGTTGATTCCGGAGGATTTTGATCGGGGATTTCTGCCAACCATGCTCAAGCCTTACAAGAAAAAGTGTTTTGGCCTGACCATTGATCCGCAGCGCTTGAGTCAGATCCGCAACGAGCGTCGCCCTGGGAGCAAGTACGCAAGTCTGGAGAACTGCCGTTTCGAGGTGAATCAAGCCGAGGCGATGATGCGCCGTGAAGGCATCGCCTGGCTGTCATCCACCCACAAATCCATTGAAGAGATCGCCACCACGATCTTGCGTGATATCCGTCCTGACAGGTTGGTGTACTGATGAATCAAACGAACAAGCCCCCCATGATGGACACGACCTGGCCATCGCCCGTTGTCGAGCAGGATGGTGACTCGGTCATCCTGAGTTTTGATGAACTCAGTTTGCAAAGCCGCATGCGGCTGGATGACCCTGGCGCACTGGATCTGGACTACAGCCGCGTGATGATGGCGTTTTTGTTGCTGCTACCTCAGCCGCAGTCCATTCTCATGATCGGACTCGGTGGAGGTTCATTGGCCAAGTATTGCCATCGGCATCTGCCGCAGGCGCGGATCACGGTGGTGGAGATCAACCCCGAGGTGATTGCGGCCCGTGAAACCTTCCAGATTCCGCAGGATGATGAGCGGTTTTCTGTCGTGTTTGGGGATGGAGCCGAATTTCTGGCGCACACCCCGCGAGGCAGCCATGACGTCATCCTGGTGGATGGCTTTGGCATCCACGGCGAGCAACCCGAGGCGCTGTGCAGTCTGCCTTTTTACAAGTCTTGTCGGGCAGCGCTGCGTGAGTCCGGGGTCTTGATGGTGAATTTGCAGGATCAGGAGCCGCAATGCAGTCGCCTGATCGGACGGATCTGGCAAATGTTTGGTGAATCCGTGGTGCCGCTGGAAGTGGCGTGTGGCGGAAATCTGGTGGTTCTCGCCAGTGATGAAGCCTCCTTTCAAGCCTGCGCAGGCCAAGTGCGGCGGCGCTGTCGTGACCTGGCTGCCGATCATCAGGTGGTGCTTGGCGATGTTCTTGAGGGACTGGAGGAGGAACTCAAGCCTTGGCGTGTGGCAGCAGAACGCCCCAAGAAGCCAGTGGCATCGACTCTGGGTGTGCGGGAAGGGGCGGTGAAACCCAAGAAAGTTGCAGGCAAACGCAAATCGGGGGGTGGGAAACCCTGATTTTGACGTCCTCGTTTGCGGTTTTGCGACATGTGTAAACAGGCGACACGGGCTGTTACAGCGAGCACCCTCTTTGGTGGGATCATCCACGCAGCAGAACATGACCGGATGCTGGTATGGCGTCGGGCAACAGCGCGGGGAGGGTGTCAGTGCTGTGATGTTCATTGATGGGTTTGCCCAAACCAACTGACGGATTGCGATGAGCCACGATGTGATTGAGCGGAGCCCAGGTCTGTCAGGGTTTTTCGCCTGCGAAGCAGATCCGATGCTGGATGGTGCCTTGATGCGCAAGGTTCACAAACTCCGTTTTCAGGTGTATTGCCTGGAGCAGGGGTTTCTTGACGCGATTGATTATCCTCATGGGTCGGAGTCCGATGAGCATGATGACCGCGCTGATCACTTTGCAAGTTGCGACCACGAGGGCGCGGTGGCGGGCTACGTCCGCCTGGTTCATGCTGACCCGATCGGTACCTTTCCGTTTCAGACCCATTGCCTGATTTTGCACCCTGATGTCGTGTTGCCGCCTGCGCGGCAGTCAGCGGAGATCAGTCGCTTGATGGTGAGTGCTTGTTATCGCCGCCAGCCGGATCGTTCCCCTGAGATTTTGTGTGGTTTGTTTCGGCAAATGTATGCGCGCAGCGTGGGGCACGGCGTTCGATATTGGTATGCCGCGATGGAGCGTGCGCTCGTTCGGGTCTTGCAGCGCATGCTGGGAATCGAGTTCCGGCAAATCGGGCCTGTCACGGATTACTACGGACCCGTGGCACCGTACTTGATTGACTTGCGTGAGGTGGAGCTGCGTGTGCGTGAACAACGCCCTTGCTTGCTGCATGACCTGCTGGCCGTTCCTGTGCGCGGTTGATGCATTTTCTGGCGTTGTTCGTGACAAAATTGCTTTACATCTCGCGCTGAACGTGTTTGACACAACCTGTTACACTCTTGTCATCAACCGGGTGGGATGATCTTTTCCACGGGCACAGTTTGTTGGCATGTCAGACGCTTTGCCCGGGGGATTGCCAGTCGCCTGCTGAATTCACTGGCCCACTTCATCTGAAAGACGGTTTGCCATGAGTGCAGTCACCGCAGAGCCCGTGAATTTCGCTCCTTACTTCACTGGTCGGGAAGTCAGGCAAGTTGAAGATCCTGCCTTGATGGACAGGGCGCGCCAACTTCGCTACCAGGTGTATTGCGTCGAGTGCGAATATTTGAGCGCATCCGATTTCCCCCAAGGACGTGAAGGCGATGAGTGTGATGCACATTCATCTCACTTCGTGGCACTCAATTTGCAGGACGAACTGGCTGGTTATGTTCGCCTGGTGCAACCTGATGCCATTCAAACCTTTCCGTTTCAGACCCACTGCGTGCAGTTGCTCGATGGTGTGTCTTTGCCGCCGGCCGACAAGTCTGCTGAAATCAGCCGATTGATGGTGTCGTCGCGCTACCGTCGGCGTCGTGGCGACAAGCTCACAGGGGTCACGGTGAATGAGGATCATCTGTCTGAAGAGGAGCGTCGGATCAGCTCTCCGCAGATTTTGATGTGCATGTACCGTCAGATGTACCAGTACAGCCTGAAGAACGACATTCGTTACTGGTATGCCGCCATGGAGCGTTATCTGGCCAATGCACTGAAGGCCATGAATTTTGGTTTTGAGCAAATCGGACCGTTCACCGATTACTACGGACCGGTTGCACCGTTTCTGGGTGATTTGCGTCAGCTGGAAGATGGTTTGAGCCAGTCGGCACCCGCCTTGCTGGAGTGGATGCGAAGCGCGGACTGAACATGGGTTGGGTCTCGCTGCTGCCAGAGGTGGCCCTGCGTGGGCTACGTCGGCTCATCTTGAAGATGGGTCGGGGCATGGACCCACAAAAGATGATGGTTCAGTCTCGGCGCAGGGCGCTGGCGATGATTGAGTTTGCGTCGCAGCACAGCGTGGCGTACCGAGCCCTCTTGCGTGAGCACGGCCTGGACGAACGTCCTGTGAGCCGATCACTGGTTTGGCAGAACTTGCCCGTCTTGACCAAAGACAACACGTTTGGTCGATTTGGCTGGCGCGAACTGGCCCGTGAGGTGCCACCTCAGGCCTTGGCCGATGTGCTCACCAGTTCTGGGCGAGGGGGGCGAAGTTTTGGCTTTCGCCTGACGGTACGGGATCAGCACGAAGAAGGCTGGTTTGACATTGATTTGGGTCTTCAGGACGTGTTTGATGTGGACAGCAACACCACCCTGTTGGTGAACTGTCTGCCCATGGGCGTGGTGTTCCGCTCGCGCGCGGTGGCCACAGCCAACGTCAGTGTCCGAGAGGACATGGCGTGCTCGATTTTGCGTGACGTCGGGCCAAGATTTCAGCAAACGCTGCTTTGCACCGATCCACTGTTCATTCGCACCTTGCTGGACGAGGCAGATGCTGCAGGCGTGGATTGGCGGGCGCTCCACACCAGCGTGATCATCGGCGAGGAGATGCTGGTGGAGTCGCAGCGCGACTACATCGCGGCACGCATGGGCATCAATCTGGATGCCAGGGACAACGCACGTCTGATTGGCAGCTCTTTTGGTGTGGGTGAGTTGGGCTTGAACCTGCTGTTCGAGACGCGTGAGACGATTCGGATCCGTCGCGCTGCCTTTCGGCAGCAAAGCATGGCAAGCATCTTGGGGCGGAACGATGCCAGTGAGGCCATGCCCTCCCTGTTTTGCTACAACCCTCTGCGGTCGTACATCGAAATTCTCAATCCGGGTCCGGATGGTTATGGGGAAATGTGCGTGACCATGCTGGACAAGCAGGCGGTGATCACGCTGCCGCGCTACACCACCGGAGACATGGCGCGATTGCTGACAGCGCAAGAGGTGGCCGGGTTGTCTCTGACAGCGCAGACTGCGCCCCCTTGGCTGCCCATGATCGCAGTTCGGGGGAGAATCAAGGACCGGCCAATTGGCGTGCCATCGGTGGAGGCAGTGAAGGAGTGCCTCTACAACGATCATGCGATGGCGGATCAGTTGACGGGCGCGTTCAAGATTTTGCGTGAAGTTGACGGGTGTGTTCGCGTGGTTTTTCAGGCTCGAAATCAAGCGGCAGCAGGGAGCGGCGAGGTGTGTCTTGGCTTGCAGTCGCAACTGCGGGCGCATTGGCCGGGTGAGGTGCTTGTTGAGGTCATGTCGCCGCAGGCATTTCCTTGGAGGCCTCTGCTGGACCATGAGCGCAAGTTTGCCTACCTTGATGCGTCCGTCATGTGATGTCGGTTTTCTTGACATAGACATGAGGGTGGTTTTTCGGGTTCAGAAAAATCACTTTCAAATCAACAAGTTGAGAAAATAATTCCGGATGGCACGAAGCGTGCTTAATGTGTGGCGTAGGAAGTCTATCCATTCATTTCAGGAGATCCGCATGATCAAGTCCTTTATCAGTCGTGCTGCCACGATTGCCGTACTGTCTGCTGGCGCTGTCGGTTCAGCCAACGCTTTGGTGATTGTTGGTGGTGATTTCAAGATGACCGTTGACCTGTACGACTCGGGTACCGCGTCGTATGCAAGCACCTGCGCCAGCGTGGCGGCTTGTGATCTGGCGGTGACACCTGGCGGTCAAGCTGCCGGCAGCATCGGTTCTGTGAACACGAGCGCGGATACGATGGGCATTTTCTCGATCTCGGCCATCACGCGCGTTTCTGACAACGCACAGTGGTTCACCCGCGGTGTGGATGGTTACCTGACCGGCATTTTCGGCAACCTCGCAGACAACTCGGTCAGTGTTTTTGGCCCCTATGTCAGCACCACCTCGGTGGGCGGTACGTTTTCGGTTTACATGAACGCCACTGACTACAACACAGCCCTGGGCCCCAATGTGGTGGCTGGCAAGGACCTGAATGCAGGTCTGTATCCCAGCATCAGCGGTGGGCAGTTGATGCTGCAAGGCGTGTTCGGATCTGGCGCGGTTCTGGGTGATACCACCAGCACATTCTCCAGCTTCTTTTCGATGGCTGGGATCTCTGGTAGCAGCAGCGGCTACATGGACGTGACCGGTGGTGACTGGGCTTACCACTTTGACACCGACAGCCAGACTGGCTTGAACGGCGAAGTGCGTGACCTGAAGGCAACTTTCACCTTCTCTCCCACTCCTGATGCCATCAGCAAGGGTTGGACAGTTGCTTCCACCGCCGACATCGGTGGCTCGGCCATCCCTGAGCCGGGTGCCATGGCGCTGATCGCAGCCGGCCTGTTGGGCGCTGGTGTTGCCAGCCGTCGCCGTAAGATCTGATCAATGCGCAAGGGGTGTGCATTCCGAGGATAGACAACTCGCGCGCCCTTTGTGATCTGAGATCAGTCAGAACGCTGAAGTGAAGAAAAGGCCCCTTGGGGCCTTTTCCTTTTGAGCCGTTGAAAACACGTCAGCTGTAATCACTCACCGGCACACACGAACAGAACAGGTTCCGATCCCCGTACACGTTGTCCACCCGTCCCACGGGTGACCAGTATTTCTGCTTGCGCAGGCTGGTCACGGGGAAAGCAGCCAGTTCCCGACTGTAGGCGTGGGCCCAATCAGTTTTGAGCAGGTTTGCTGCGGTGTGGGGTGCGTTCTTGAGCGGGTTGTCGTCTTGCGGCAGTTTGCCTTCTTCGATCAGGCGAATTTCTTCGCGGATGGCAATCATGGCTTCACAGAAGCGATCCAGTTCAGCCTTTGATTCGCTCTCGGTGGGCTCCACCATCAAGGTGCCGGCCACAGGGAAGCTCAGCGTGGGCGCGTGGAATCCGTAGTCAATCAGGCGCTTGGCGACGTCTTCGGCAGAGACGCCGCTGGTTTCCTTCAAGGGGCGCAGGTCCAGGATGCACTCGTGTGCCACGCCACCACCCTTGATGGCGTCGCTGCCACAACTGAAGTGAATGTCGTAGTGTTCGGCCAAGCGGGCTGTTACGTAATTGGCGTTCAAGATGGCGACTTCTGTCGCCGTCTGCAGACCTTGCGCGCCCATCATGCGAACGTACATCCAGCTGATGGGCAGCACGGCAGCGTTGCCCAATGGAGCGGCCGACACCGCACCCACCTGAGTGTCGCTGGCGACTGCGGTGGAGCGGTGTGCAGGCAAGAAGGGAGCCAGATCTGCGGCCACGCAGACCGGACCAACACCAGGACCACCACCGCCGTGGGGGATGCAGAAGGTTTTGTGCAAATTCAGGTGGCTGACATCGCCGCCAAACTGGCCAGGTGCCGCCAGCCCGACGAGCGCATTCATGTTGGCACCGTCCACATAGACACGTCCACCGTGGGTGTGAACCAGTTGACAGAGCTCGGTGACCCGGGTTTCGAACAAACCGTAGGTGGACGGGTAGGTGATCATCACCGCAGCGAGGTTGGCGCTATGTTGTTCGCACTTGGTCTTGAGGTCATCAAGGTCCACGTTGCCTTGGGCATCGCACTTGGTGACCACGACCTTCATGCCGACCATCTGCGCGCTGGCGGGGTTGGTGCCGTGGGCCGATTCGGGGATCAGGCAGATGTCGCGGTGGCCTTCGCCGCGCGACTCGTGGTAGGCCTTGATGACCAACAGGCCGGCGTATTCGCCTTGCGAGCCGGCATTGGGCTGCAGGCTGATGCCGGCGTAACCCGTAGCTTGCGACAGCCAGGCGCACAGTTGCTCGTTGAGCAACGAGTAGCCCTTGAGCTGGCCTTGCGGTGCGAACGGGTGAATGTTCGCAAATTCTGGCCAGGTGATGGGGATCATCTCGCTGGTGGCGTTGAGCTTCATGGTGCACGAACCCAGCGGGATCATGGTGCGGTCCAGCGCTAGATCCTTGTCGGACAGGGCGCGGATGTAGCGCAGCATTTCGGTTTCGCTGTGGTGGGTGTTGAATACCGGATGCGTCAGGTAGGTGCTGGTGCGGCGCAGGGCGGCGGGCAGGCCCAGGGGCATGCCGTGCTCGAAGGCGGCAAACGAGGGCAGGGCCTTGTCGCCAGCCAGGACGGTCCACAGGTCGATGATGTCGTTGCGGGTGGTGGTTTCGTCCAGCGAGATGCTGACGCTGTCGGCGCTGGCATCACGCAGGTTGATGCCCATGGCCACGGCCTTGGACATGACGGCTTCGCGGTCTTCGGCCAAGACGTGGATGGTGTCGAAGTAGGTGTCGTGGACGAGCTTGCGGCCCAGCGCCTTCAGGCCTTCGGCCAGGATGGCGGTGTAGGTGGCCACGCGCAGGGCGATGCGCTGCAGGCCAGCTGGGCCGTGGTAGACCGCGTACATGCTGGCGATCACGGCGGGCAGCACCTGGGCGGTACAAATGTTCGAGGTGGCCTTTTCGCGGCGGATGTGCTGTTCGCGGGTCTGCAGGGCCAGTCGGTAGGCGGTGTCGCCGTGGCTGTCCACGCTCACGCCGACCAGACGGCCAGGCATGGAGCGCTTGAACTCGTCCTTGGTGGCGAGGTAGGCTGCGTGCGGGCCGCCGTTGCCCATGGGCATGCCCAGGCGCTGGGTGGTGCCCAGGGTGATGTCGGCACCGAGTTCGCCCGGTGGCGTCAGCAGGGTGAGGGCCAGCAGGTCGGCGGCGACGATGGCCAGGGCACTTTTGGCGTGCAGGGCGTCGATGAGCGGGCGCAGGTCGCGGACCTGGCCGTTGACGCCGGGGTATTGCAGCAAGGCGGCAAAGCAGTCGTTGGCTTCAAGGTGGGCAGCCAGGTTGCTGGCGTGTACCAGGTCCACGGTGATGCCCAGCGGCTTGGCGCGGGTCTGGATCACTTCCAGCGTTTGCGGGAAGACGTCGTGGCAGACGACGAAACGGGTGGACTTGCTCTTGCCGCCGCGCGCGGCCAGGGTCATCGCTTCGGCAGCGGCGGTGGCTTCGTCCAGCATGGAGGCGTTGGCAATCGCCATGCCGGTGAGGTCGGTCACCATGGTCTGGAAGTTGACCAGGGCTTCCATGCGGCCTTGCGAGATTTCAGCCTGGTAGGGCGTATAGGCGGTGTACCAGGCGGGGTTCTCGAGGATGTTGCGCAGGATGACGCCAGGGATGTGGGTGCCGTAATAGCCCTGACCAATGAAGTTGCGCATCACCTTGTTTTGTTGCGCGATGGCCTTGAGTTCGGCCAGTGCCTGCGCTTCGGTCACTGGCGCGGGCAGGTCCATCGGGGCCGTGCGGCGGATGCTGGCCGGCACGACGCCCGCCATGAGCGCTTCGCGCGATGCCACACCCACGACGCTGAGCATCTGGGCTTGTTCTTCATCCCAGGGGCCCAGATGGCGGGCCTGGAATTCGTTCGCGTTTTCAAGTTCGGCGAGGGTGGGCAGGGCGGTGTTCGGCATGGTGGTCTGCAGCGTCGGGCTATGGAGCGGCACCACGCGAGGCGTGGTGCAAGGGCCATCAGGGTGATGGCGTCAGACGGGGCTCAGGCGGTTTTGAGCAGATCGTCGTAGGCGGTGGCGTCCATCAGGACGTCAAGTTCAGCAGGGTTGCTGAGCTTGACTTTGAAGAACCAGCCAGCGCCAGTGGGGTCCGTGTTGGCCAGCGAGGGGTCGTCGCGCAGGGTTTCGTTGACTTCAGTGATTTCGCCGGTGACGGGCATGTACACGTCAGCAGCGGCTTTCACGGACTCGACTACGCCGGCCACGTCCTTGGGATTGAAGGTGGTGCCCACGGCGGGCAGGTCCACAAAGACCACGTCGCCCAGGGCGTCTTGTGCGTGATGGGTGATGCCGACGATGGCAGTGCCGTCAGCTTCGATTTGCAGCCATTCGTGGTCGGGTGTGTACTTGATGGTCATGGGAGGCGTCCTGAAAATAGAAAAATGAGGTGGTGCCAAACGGGAAAGAGTATCTCAGTCTGCCCTCAACCCCGGTGGTAATGGTGGGGGGTGAAGGGCAGGGTGGTCACGGTCATGGCAACGCGCTTGTCACGCACCAGGGCAAACACTTCGGTACCAACGGTGGCGTGCGCGGTGGTCAGATAAGCCAGGGCGATGGGCTGGCCCAGGCTGGGGCTGGGCGAACCGCTGGTGACGATGCCGATGTCGGTGCCGTCGGCCAAGACAACTTTGGCACCTTCACGCACGGGCATGCGCTCGGTACTGATGAGGCCGACGCGCTTGCGGGTTGCACCGCTGGCCAATTGCGACGCGATGGTCTGTGCACCAGGGTAACCGCCCGCACGGTTGCCACCTGCGCGACGCACCTTCTGGATCGCCCAGGTGATGCTGCCTTCGACGGGTGTGGTGGTGGTGTCAATGTCGTGGCCGTAGAGGCACAGGCCGGCTTCGAGGCGCAGCGTGTCGCGGGCACCGAGGCCAATGGGCTTGACTTCGGGTTGAGTGAGCAGGGCTCGGGCCAGTTGTTCGGCCTTGTCGGCGGGCACCGAGATCTCGAAGCCGTCTTCGCCGGTGTAGCCCGAGCGGGTGACAAAGCAGTCGATGCCGTCTAGCGTGACGTGCGCACCGGTCATGAACACCAGCTTTTGCACGGCGGCGTTGAGGCGGGCCAGGGCGGTGACGGCTTGGGGGCCTTGCAGCGCCAGCAGCGCCTGGTCAGGCAGGGGTTGCACGGTGCAGCGTGCGCCGATGTGTTGCTGCAGGTGGGCGATGTCCTGGTGCTTGCAAGCGGCGTTGACGACCACGAAGAGGTCGTTCTCGCGGCGGGTGACCATCAGGTCATCCAGGATGCCGCCTTGCTCGTTGGTGAACAGGGCGTAGCGTTGCTTGAACACCGGCAGGTCCACGATGTCAACCGGGACGAGGGATTCGAGCGCCACGTCGGCACCGTCGCCCTTGAGCAGAACCTGGCCCATGTGGGAGACGTCGAACAGGCCGGCGGCGGCGCGGGTGTGCTTGTGTTCGGTGAGGATGCCGGTGGCGTACTGCACGGGCATGTCGTAGCCCCCGAAGGGAACCATCTTGGCACCGAGTTCGATGTGCAGGGCGTGCAGGGGCGTCTTGAGCAGGTCAGCGGACATGGCTGTGTCTGGCGGCGAGGCCAGTGGAGGGCAATCTGAGTGGATCCGACATGCGCTGCGCTGGCTGGGCCAGTTTGTCGCCGGTCGGTGCTGCCCTCTCTGTCCGCTTTACCTGAGAGATTGACCCCTCGCTGCAACCTGGTTGCGGCGTTGTGGGCTTGCCCCTTCGGTGGCCTGGCTCGCTGTCACGTGGTGCCAGCCTCCGGACTCTCTCCAGTGAGGATCATGGTGGCTCGAAAGCCACCATGTCTGCCAGTCCTTTTGCCTGAGCGTTCGGGCCGTCAACTCACGTTGTGGGGTCCTGCGCCTTCGGCGGCTTGTTGCACGGGGCGACGAGCTCTCTCCTGACAGCCCTCAAGTGTAGCAGCGCCGGATCCGAACGGCGTGCGAAATCTCCAACCACGCAGGGGCCACCACCGCACCGATTTGCCGGACAATCACGCCCCATGAGTTCTGAACACAATACCCCTGTAGCTCCCGGTTCGGCCGTGGTACCGAAAATCGCTTTTGTCAGTCTGGGCTGCCCCAAGGCCCTGACGGACTCGGAATTGATCCTCACGCAATTGCGTGCTGAGGGCTACGAGACCAGCAAAACCTATGACGGGGCCGACATGGTCATCGTCAACACCTGTGGTTTCATTGACGACGCGGTCAAGGAAAGCCTGGACGCCATTGGCGAGGCCTTGACCGAGAATGGCAAGGTGATCGTGACCGGCTGCCTGGGTGCCAAGACCGGGGTTGATGGCGGCAATCTGATCAAGGGAGTGCACCCGAAGGTGCTGGCCGTGACCGGACCGCATGCCACCCAGGAGGTGATGGACGCGGTGCACCTGCATGTGCCCAAGCCTCACGACCCCTTCCTGGACCTGGTGCCTGAGGCGCGAGGTGTGGCGGGCATCAAGCTCACGCCCCGGCACTATGCCTATCTGAAGATCAGCGAAGGGTGTAACCACCGCTGTGCCTTCTGCATCATCCCCAGCATGCGCGGTGATCTGGTGTCGCGTCCCATTGGTGATGTGCTGAGCGAGGCCAAGGCCTTGTTCGCTTCGGGCGTGAAGGAACTGTTGGTGATCAGCCAGGACACCAGTGCCTATGGTGTGGACGTCAAGTACCGCACGGGTTTCTGGGACGGCAAGCCGGTCAAGACCCGCATGTACGACCTGGCCAAGGAGCTGGGCGAGATGGCGCGTGAGCATGGTGCCTGGGTGCGCCTGCACTACGTCTATCCCTACCCGCATGTGGACGAGATCGTGCCCTTGATGGCTGAAGGCTTGATCCTGCCGTATCTGGATGTGCCATTCCAGCATGCGCATCCGGATGTGCTCAAGCGCATGAAGCGTCCGGCCAACGGTGAAAAGAATCTGGACCGTCTGCGCCGCTGGCGCGAGATCTGCCCGGAAATCGTCGTGCGCTCGACCTTCATTGCAGGCTTCCCTGGTGAGACGGAAGAGGAGTTCCAGTACCTGCTGGACTTCCTGCGCGAGGCCGAGATCGACCGTGCGGGTTGCTTCGCCTACTCGCCAATCGAAGGCGCACCTGCCAATGAGCTGGAAGGTGCTTTGCCCGACGAAGTACGGGAAGAGCGTCGTGCCCGCTTCATGGCCGTGGCCGAAGAGGTCTCGATTGCCAAGCTGCAGCGTCGTGTCGGTGCCACCATGCAGGTCTTGGTGGACAGCGCACCTGCGTTGGGTCGCAAGGGCGGTGTGGGTCGGACCTATGCCGATGCCCCTGAGATCGACGGCACCGTGCGCCTGCTGCCGCCACAAAAGGCCAGCAAAACCCTCAAGGTGGGTGAGTTCACCAAGGCCCTGATCGTCGCTGTCGAAGGGCATGACCTGATCGGTCAGCCCATTTGATCGGTTGAGTTGAGGCCTCGGCCAGGTGGTGGGTGCATTAGCATCCCCGCATGAGTACATACGCCTCCACTTCCTCCCCGATGTCGATGGGTGACCTGGCCAATCTGACCGATGTGGCCACTGCCTTGATCCACCACCCCTATCGGCCTCCAGGCGGGTTCGAGACGGTGCAGCCGGGGGTGCACAAAGCCTCTACCGTGCTGTTCGAGAACACCGCCGCCCTGAAGACACGGCAGTGGAAGGACAAGAGCGGCTACACCTACGGCCTGCACGGCACCCCCACCACGTTCACGCTGGAAGAGCGTCTGGCCACGCTGGAAGGTGGCCTGCAGACCTTGCTGGCCCCCTCCGGCCTGGCGGCCATCGCTCTGGTGGACATGGCGCTGCTGCGTGCGGGTGACGAGGTCCTGATCCCGGACAACGCCTATGGTCCCGGCAAGGACTTTGCGCGGGGTGAGTTGGCGCACTGGGGCATCACTCACCGTGTCTATGACCCGCAGAACCCGGCGTCCCTGGCGGCGCAGATCGCCGAGCGCACCCGTCTGATCTGGCTGGAGGCAGCCGGCAGTGTGACGCTGGAGTTCCCGGATTTGCCGGGTCTGCTGGCGGTGACCCGTGCGCACCCGAACATCGTGACCGTGCTGGACAACACCTGGGGCGCAGGGTTGGCCTTTGACGCGTTCCGCCTGGGGCAGACACCGGGCGGTGCTCCCTTCGGCGTGGACGTGACCATTCACGCGCTGACGAAGTACCCCTCGGGTGGCGGGGACGTGCTGATGGGGGCCGTGGTGACGCGCGATGCGACCTTGCACCATCGTTTGAAGATGACGCACATGCGTCTGGGGCTGGGTGTGGGTGCGAACGACGCCGAGCTGGTGTTGCGGGGCTTGCCGAGCCTGGCGGTGCGCTACGCCGCGCACGACGCCTCCACCCGCCAGATTGCACAGTGGCTCACGCAGCAGCCCGAGGTGACCCAGGTCTTGCATCCCGCTTTGCCAGGCTCGCCCGGGCATGCACACTTTCTTCAGACTTGCCGAGCAGCAGGCGGGCTGGTGTCAATGGTGTTTGAGGCGCATCGCCACCCCAGTGCGCAGGTCGAGGCGTTTGTTGACGCGCTGAAGCTGTTCAAGATCGGCTATTCCTGGGGCGGCCCGCTCAGCCTGGTCATGCCGTACGAGCTTCAGGGTATGCGTCAGTTTGGTCCTCTGGCTGGTCAGCAGGGCACCCTGGTGCGCCTGGCCGTGGGCCTGGAGAAGGTGGACGACCTGATTGCAGACCTGGATCAGGCCTTCGTGGCGTTGCGCGGCTGATGCCGTCGCTTCGCCCCTTAGTCCTTCGGGCTGGATGAGACCTTGTGCCGCATCAAGCGACCTTTCTCTCGTTCCCAGTCGCGGTCTTTGATGGTGTTGCGCTTGTCGTGCTCGGCCTTGCCCTTGGCCAGGGCAATGTCTGCTTTCACGCGGCCGCCCTTCCAGTGCAGGTTCAGTGGCACGATGGTGAAGCCCTTTTGCTCGGTCTTGCCGATCAGACGCCGGATCTGCTCACGGTGCATCAGCAACTTTTTGGTGCGGTCGGCCTCAGGCTTGATGTGGGTGGAGGCCGAGCGCAGGGCATTGATATGCAATCCGATCAGGTACAACTCACCATTTTTGATCACGACGTAGCCGTCGGTCATCTGCACCTGCCCCTCACGGATGGCCTTCACTTCCCATCCTTCCAGCACCACACCCGCCTCGAAGCGTTCCTCGATGTGGTAGTTGAACTGGGCTTTTCTATTTTCTGCGATGGACATGTTGTGGCGCGGCAAAGTCGCCGACGTCTCTAAAATAACGACATTCTATGAAGCACGTTCACAAATCCGTCTTGCTTTGGTACTCACCCCGTGAAATGTATGGGCTGGTGACCGGCGTTCAAGACTACCCCCAATTCCTGCCTTGGTGCGATCGCGCCGAGGTGATCGACACCCACGACGACGGCGTGACCGCACGTGTCCACATCGCCTTTGCTGGTGTGCGACAGGCCTTTACCACGCGCAACTTCAATGAACCGGGAAGCAGCGTCATCATGCACCTGGTGGACGGTCCTTTCTCGAAACTTGAGGGTACCTGGCGTTTTTTACCTCTGCACAAGCCTGGGCATGGGGGTGATCCTGCTGCAGATCCTGCTGATGCCCCAGCCTGTAAAGTCGAGTTCTCCTTGTCTTACGCCTTTTCAAGCAAAGCGCTGTCTCTGGTGGTCAGCCCTGTGTTTGATCGCATTGCCAACACCTTTGTTGAATCTTTTGTCAAACGCGCAGAGCAGGTGTATGGCCCGAGGTGATGCCGGTGCCGCGATCTTGTTGACCGTTGACGTGGTTGTGAGCCGTGCACCCCGCCAAGTGCATTGGCTGCGACTGCAAGTGCCCGCAGGCAGCACGGTACGTGACGTCTTGCAGTCCAGTGATTTGCGATCTCAGGTGCCTGGGTTGACCCTGGACGCTTTGACGCAAGGGCAGTGGGCCGTGGGGGTCTGGGGTCGCAAAGAGCGCCTGGGACATGTTTTGCGCAACCTTGATCGCCTTGAAATTGTTCGGCCTTTGACGGTGGACCCCAAAGAGGCCCGTCGCATGCGTTATCAAACCCATTTGCAGCGATGGCCCAAGGGCTCCCAACGCATTCAAAACAAGAAAAAGGCCCCGCCGAGCGGAGCCTGATGAGGTTGAAAGTCCGTGTACCTTACTGGCAGTTGTCCTTGATGGCATCCAGGGTGCGACGCATTTCATCTGCCCGTCCTGCGTCGTCCAGAATTTCTCGCTCACCCTGGGAATTCGTGCGTGAAATACGAATGCCATCATTCAGGGTGCGCTGGTAGGCTTTGGCGCGTGTGCAGTTTTCTGCGCGGTCCTTTGCCTGCTTGGCCTCGTCAGCCTGCTGCTTGGCCTTTTCTTCCTCTTCGAGCTTGCGGCGCTTGGCATCAAGTTCGTTCTCGCCAGACTTGGCTGTGGGTGCGCTCGGGCGGTTGACTGCGCCAGAAGCGGCCGATGCAGCTTCGACCGGTTTGCTCACGATGCGAGCAGTGCTCGCGCGGGGACGCGCCAGAATGGCCGACTCAGGCGTGCCTTGCGGGGGCGGTCGGTCGCTGTACTGGATCGAACCACTGGCATCACGCCATTTCCATTGACCACTGGCCTGAGCGGGCGTGGACAGGACAGCGCCTGCCGACAGGATCAGGGCCAGAACGTGTGGGGCGAAGCGCGCGTTTTTCATGTCGTCCAGTTTAGCCAAGGAGACACAGATGATCCACGTGAATGAGTGTAAAAACACCGATATCTGTACGCTGGCGTAGGGGGTTCGGCTCCGCGTATAATCCGCTTTTGCGTCTGGAGCCTGTTCATGCGCCTGCTTGGTAAAGCCCTCACGTTTGACGACGTGTTGTTGGTGCCCGCGTATTCTCAAGTGTTGCCCCGCGACACATCGCTGGCCACCCGTTTGTCCCGCAATATTCAATTGAATCTGCCGCTGGTGTCTGCTGCCATGGACACCGTCACGGAAGCTCGTCTGGCGATCGCGATCGCACAGGAAGGCGGCATCGGGATCATCCATAAAAATCTGACGGCCAAGCAGCAGGCCGCCGAAGTCGCTCGCGTCAAGCGCTATGAGTCCGGCATCTTGCGTGATCCGATCACCATTTCGTCCGGCGTCAAGGTTCGCGATGTGATTGAGTTGTCTCATCAGCACGGCATTTCGGGTTTCCCTGTCGTTGATGGTGGCAAGGTGGTCGGCATCGTGACAGGTCGCGATCTGCGCTTTGAGACTCGTCTTGATGCGCCGGTCCGCGAAATCATGACCCCGCGTGATCGTCTGATCACGGTCAAAGATGGCGCGACACAAGCCGAAGCCAAGGCATTGATGCACAAGCACAAGCTTGAGCGCGTACTGATGATCAACGACAGCAACGAGTTGACTGGCGTTTTCACCGTCAAGGACATCACCAAGCAGAACAGCTTCCCCAACGCCGCCCGTGATTCACACGGCAAGTTGCGCGTGGGTGCTGCGGTGGGCGTGGGTGAAGGCACCGAAGAGCGCGTCGAGTTGCTGGTCAAGGCCGGTGTCGATGCCTTGGTGGTGGACACTGCCCACGGCCACAGCCACGGTGTGATCGAGCGCGTGCGCTGGGTCAAGAAGAATTTCCCACAGGTTGATGTCATTGGCGGCAACATCGCCACTGGTGCGGCTGCGCTGGCACTGGTTGAAGCCGGCGCTGATGGTGTCAAGGTGGGAATTGGTCCTGGCTCCATCTGCACCACCCGCATTGTGGCGGGCGTGGGTGTGCCCCAGATCATGGCCATCGACAATGTGGCCACGGCGCTGCAGGGCACCGGCGTGCCACTGATTGCCGATGGCGGTATCCGTTACTCTGGTGACATTGCCAAAGCCATTGCTGCTGGTGCAAGTACCGTGATGATGGGCGGCATGTTCGCAGGCACTGAAGAGGCACCCGGCGAAGTGATCCTGTTCCAGGGGCGTAGCTACAAGAGCTACCGTGGCATGGGCTCCATCGGGGCCATGAAAGACGGGTCGGCTGATCGCTACTTCCAGGAAAACGACGAGACGACCAACCCCAATGCCGACAAGCTCGTGCCTGAAGGCATTGAGGGGCGCGTGCCTTACAAGGGTTCGGTCATCACGATCCTGTACCAGATGGCGGGTGGCCTGCGTGCTTCCATGGGCTACTGTGGTTGCGGCACCATCGAAGACATGCGCAGCAAGGCTGAGTTTGTCGAGATCACGGCTGCCGGTATCCGCGAGAGCCACGTCCACGACGTGCAAATCACCAAGGAAGCGCCCAACTACCGCATGGAGTGATGGGCCTTGGCCCTTGCCGGCCGTCTTTCTGAACCACTGACAGGATGCCAATGGGTTCGACAAGCGGCCGCCAGGCGGCCATGCCATTCATCATGGTGACAGTTCTGCTCGACATGATGTCGATCGGACTCATCGTCCCGGTGTTGCCCAAGCTCATCGGGTCTTTCATGGACTCCGGTGCGGGCACCGCGTTTGCCTACGGTGCCGCGCAGTTGGTTTTTGCCATTGCGCAGTTCTTTGCGGCACCCGTTCTGGGTGCCTTGTCGGATCGTTATGGTCGCCGTCCGGTGCTCTTGCTCGGACTGGTGGGCATGGCGATCAACTTCTTTGTCACCGCCCTGGCCAGTGCCCTCTGGATGCTGCTGGCCGTGCGTTTCATGGGCGGCGCATTGTGTGCCAATGTGGCGGTGGCCAACGCCTACGTCGCTGACATCAGCCAGCCCAAAGATCGGGTCAAGAACTACGGATTGCTGGGGGCGATGTTCGGGCTGGGCTTCATCCTGGGCCCTGTCTTGGGAGGCGTGCTTGGCAACATTGACGTTCGCTGGCCCTTCTTTCTGGCCGGTGGCCTGACCTTGCTCAACTCGGTGTACGGCTACCTTGTCTTGCCTGAGTCGCTGCCTGTCGAACATCGACGCCAGTTTGATCTGGTGCGGGCCAATCCTTTCAGCTCGCTGCTGCGCTTGCGCCAGTTGAAGGGGGTGGAGACCCTCATGTGGATCATGGGCTTGTCCATCCTGGCTCAGTTCTGCTTGCACACCTCCTGGTTCCTCTTCACCGAGTTCAAGTTCGGTTGGACCCCTAAGGACAACGGCTATTCCTTGTTGGCCGTCGGCCTCATGATCGTGATCGTGCAAGGTGGTTTGCTGCGGGTGGTTCAGAAGTACATCCCGCTCCATCATCTGGTGCGGGTGGGCCTGGTCTCATCCACCGTGGCGTTCGCCGCTTACGGGGCTGCCCCAGAAGGTTGGATGATGTACGCCATCGTGGTGGCAAACGTATTCGGCTACATGGTGCAACCTGGCTTGCAAAGCCTGGTGGCCAATGCGGTGGACCCGACCCGTCAGGGTGAAAGCATGGGTGCCGTGTCCTCCATCAACAGTGTGGCCGCTGTGCTGGCCCCCCTCCTGGCCACGCCTTTGCTCGCAGCCGGAGCCGGTTACCCACAGGGTGACTGGCGCATCGGTATCGCGTTTTACTTGTGCGCAACCATTCAGGCTGTGGCCACCGTGATCGGTTTTCGTTACTTCAGCCGTAGCCGCGGTGATGATGACTGTGCTGCGCCCGAGCGCGCCCAAGTCTGAAGCCACGGCCTGCATTCGGCCTGCATCCACATTGCGTCAGATTGATTCCCCGAGATTTCACCATGCATGACAAGATCCTCATCCTCGACTTCGGCTCCCAAGTCACCCAGCTGATCGCTCGCCGCGTGCGCGAAGCCCACGTCTATTGCGAGATCCACCCCAACGACGTGTCGGACGAGTTCATCAAGTCCTTTGCGCCCAAGGGCATCATCCTGTCGGGCAGCCACGCCAGCACCTACGAAGACCACCAACTGCGCGCGCCGCAGGCCGTGTGGGACGCCGGTGTGCCCGTGCTGGGCATCTGCTACGGCATGCAGACCATGGCCGTGCAACTGGGCGGTGAAGTCTCCTGGAGCGACACCCGCGAGTTCGGTTACGCTGAGGTGCGCGCCCACGGTCACACCACCTTGCTTGACGGCGTTCAGGACTTTGCCACGCCGGAAGGCCACGGCATGCTCAAGGTGTGGATGAGTCACGGCGACAAGGTCACGGCCCTGCCGCCGGGTTTCAAGCTGATGGCGTCCACACCCAGCTGCCCGATCGCCGGCATGGCCAACGAAGAGAAGCGCTACTACGCCGTACAGTTCCACCCCGAGGTCACGCACACCGTGCAGGGCCACGCCATGCTGACGCGCTTCGTGCGCGAGATCAGCGGCTGCAAGGGCGACTGGATCATGGGCGACTACATCGAAGAAGCCGTGGCCAAGATCCGTGAGCAGGTGGGTGACGAGGAAGTCATCCTCGGCCTGTCGGGTGGTGTGGACTCGTCTGTGGCGGCGGCCCTGATTCACCGCGCCATTGGCGATCAGCTGACCTGCGTGTTCGTGGACCACGGCCTGCTGCGCCTGAACGAAGGCGACATGGTCATGGAGATGTTCGAAGGCAAGCTGCACGCCAAGGTGATCCGTGTGGATGCCGCCGAGCTGTTCCTGGGGCAACTCGCCGGCGTGACCGATCCTGAGCGCAAGCGCAAGATCATCGGTGGCCTGTTTGTGGATGTCTTCAAGGCCGAAGCGGAAAAGCTCAAGGCGAGTGGTCAGGGCCACAAGGGCGCGACTTTCCTGGCTCAAGGCACGATCTACCCCGACGTGGTGGAGTCGGGTGGCACGCACACCAAGAAGGCCACCATCAAGAGCCACCACAACGTGGGTGGCCTGCCCGAAAAGCTGGGCCTGAAGCTGCTGGAGCCGCTGCGCGAACTGTTCAAGGACGAAGTGCGCGAACTGGGCGTGGCCCTGGGCCTGCCGCACGACATGGTGTACCGCCACCCCTTCCCGGGTCCCGGCCTGGGCGTGCGCATTCTGGGCGAGGTCAAGCCTGAGTTTGCCGACCTGCTCAAGCGCGCCGATGCCATCTTCATCGAAGAGCTGCGCAAGTGCATCGACCCGGAAACCGGCAAGAGCTGGTACGACCTGACCAGCCAGGCCTTCACCGTGTTCCTGCCGGTCAAGAGCGTGGGCGTGATGGGCGACGGCCGCACTTATGAGTACGTCGTGTCACTGCGTGCTGTGCAGACCAGCGACTTCATGACCGCTGACTGGGCCGAGTTGCCCTACAGTCTGCTCAAGAAGGTGTCGGGCCGCATCATCAATGAAGTGCGTGGCATCAACCGCGTGGCTTACGATGTGTCGAGCAAGCCGCCTGCCACGATCGAGTGGGAATAACGTTCCCCAGGGTCAGTCCAGCTGACCCACTACGCCCTGTGCCACCCACTCGGCATAGGGCGTGTAGGCGTGCGTTACCGGGATGGCATAAATTGCTGGTAGCTCATACGGATGCCGTTCCCGTATCGCAGCTTCGAGTGCAGAGTAGCGATCGACGGTCGTCTTGAGCATCAGTCGGTACTCTGGCTCGTGCTGTACCGCGCCTTTCCAGCTGTAATAGCTTTCAATGGCTTCCAGTTGTGCACAAGCCACAAGTTGACGCTCCACCAGCGCGTGAGCCATGCCGCTGGCGGATGCGTGGTCGGGCAGTGTGGTGAAAACGACCAGCAGCGTCATCGTTCGATGTCAGGTTGAATAGTGGGCGTCGCCGACCATCACATCGTGGCCAAGTATCTCTGCACCCAGATGACCTTCGGGTGGGCGTCCAAAGAACGGAGCCCCGGGTTCCTCGAACAGATAGACGTCGGCCTGCAACGCGCCGCAATGGGCGCAGTGGTTGGTCAGGCGCAATTCACCATCGGCATCCGGTTCGTCCACCCGCAGGTTGGGAGCCAGAAAATGCAGGGTTTGGGTCAGCTCGTTAGATGGGTTGGCGATGCCGTGCACATAGGTGCGACATTGCCCGGACTCACCCAGGTCCACCACATCACTGGCCACAATCGCGTGGACCTGAGTCAACCCCTGGCACTGCCAACAGGTAGCCGTGGAGGTGCGAAGGTGCAGGGGAGCCACCAGACGCATGCCCTGGTCTGCATCCATGCTGGAAGCGGCACCTTGGCCGATGTTCTTTTGACTGTAGGAATGAGGCATGCCAACGTCCTTCTTGAGTGGGGGAGCACATGAGACCATGCCAGCGTAGCGCAGAAGTAAGGTCTGGCGTGCGCAAAACCCCTCAGGCTTTCACCCGGTTGTGGCTCATCGGTTGATGACACGCTCCATGGCCTGATCTCGAAGTCGGGTTTGACCGTTCTCATCGGCCCGAATCAAGTCGCGTGCGTGAGGGAGGTGGTTGTCAGGCAATTCCGGCAGTTTTGGCACACGCAAAGACGATGAACCAGGTATCACCGTGACAGCGCCACCATTGACCGCAAACTCGCGGCTTCCGGTGGGGCATTCACCATCTGTGTAGATCACCTGTTCACCCCGACGGCATTTGTGGACACCCGCAACCCTTGGGCTGACGGAAGGGGGTGTCTGGCTGCGAGATGCGGACGGCACATCGTTGTCGAACACGATGACCGGGTGAGTCTGGTTCGGGTTCGATGGCAGGAGGTGCTGTACCCATGTAGCATCTTTGTGCCTCCAACCCATGCTTAGCAGCAAAAGGACTGCCATCCCTGTGGCAACTGTTTTGAATTTCATGGCGGCATTGAATCATGCCTGCATGACATTTCCTAGCGCTTGTGGCGTGCGCGCTTCACAGCGCTGGTGTTCAGCTTGGGTGGCAGTCCCAGGGCACTTCTGGCCAGCGCATCGGCTTCGGTGTTGCGGTGACGAGGTAGCCAGCGCACCGTCACCGACGTGAAGCGGGTAAGCATCTGCCGGGCTTGGTTGAACAGGTGTGCGAGTCGTTCAATCGCTTGTACATCGGGGTGTGTCAGTTGTGCCACCAGGATGCTGCTGTCGCTGTACAGCTCAATGTGCGTCACGTTTTCAGGCAAGAACTGGAGGGCTGACATCAAGGCGAGCAACTCGGCTTCGTTGTTGCAGCCGATGGTGTGCGTGGCTTGTGAGAGTGTTTGCCTTGCGCCATCGGGGGCGATGATCACTGCACCCAGTCCCATGCGACCAGGATTGGGCAGCGCACTACCGTCGCAGTGGATGACCCAAGTGGCGCAGGCAGAGGTCAGGTGAGGCTGTGTGGTCATGGGGTGGCAGGACGTGTGGGGCGGCGGGCACGCATGAGGACAACAGCATGATGCAGCAGCGCGCCGGGGCCGATAATAGCGACGTCTTCTACCTGAATCCTTTGTTCGCCATGATCCTGTCCTCTGATGAAGCCGCCATGCGCATTGCCCTTGATCAGGCGCACAACGCCTGGTTGGCGGGCGAGGTGCCGGTCGGTGCGGTCATCATGCGCCAGGGGCAGGTCATTGCCACGGGCTACAACCGCCCGATTACCACGCACGACCCCACCGCGCACGCCGAGATCGTGGCGCTGCGCCATGCCGCCCAGTTGCTGGAAAACTACCGCCTGCCGGAGTGCGAGCTGTTCGTGACGCTAGAGCCGTGTGCCATGTGCGCGATGGCGCTGATGCACGCGCGCTTCAAGCGGGTGGTGTTCGCCGCCACCGACCCCAAGACCGGCGTGGCCGGTTCGGTGCTCGATCTGTTTGCACAGAAGCAGCTCAACCATCACACGCAGATCGTTGGCGGGGTGATGGCAGAGGCCAGCAGCCAGTTGCTCAAGCAGTTCTTTGCCGAACGTCGCGCCCAGATCCGGGCAGATCGCCAGGCTCGTCAGGCGGCATCTTCGCGGCAGTCCTTGAGTGGACTGGATGTCATTGAACCCGATGCGTCAAGTGAGGCGCTGCCCGTGCCAGAGGTCATTGATGAATCCTCTGGTGAGGCTTCAGTGTGATGCAGCCATGAAAAAAGGAGTCCCGCAGGACTCCTTTGATGTGGCATCACATGCCAGCGTAGTTCGGGCCGCCACCGCCTTCAGGCGTGACCCACACGATGTTCTGGGTCGGATCCTTGATGTCGCAGGTCTTGCAATGCACGCAGTTTTGCGCGTTGATGACCAGCTTGTCCTGGTTGTCGTCGGTTTTGACGAACTCGTACACGCCAGCCGGGCAGTAGCGTTGCTCGGGGCCTGCAAACTTGGCCAGGTTGGTCTGCACGGGCACTGCCGCGTTTTTCAGCGTCAGGTGAGCCGGTTGATGCTCATTGTGGTTGGTGTTGGACACGAACACCGAACTCAGGCGATCGAAGGTGATCTTGCCGTCTGGCTTCGGGTACTCGATCTTTGCGCACTGCGAAGCAGGCAGCAAGCGGGTGTGATCGGCTTCGGTGCGGTGGATGGTCCAGGGGGCCTTCTTGATGCCCAGCTTGGGCAGCAGCCAGTGCTCGATGCCGGTCATGATCATGCCGACGTACATACCCTTCTTGAACCACTGCTTGAAGTTCTTGGAGGTGTCGAGCTCTTCCTTGAGCCAGCTGTTTTCGAACGAAGCGGGATAGGCGCTCAGTTCGTCACTTTGACGACCGGCGTTCAAGGCATCGAAGATGGCCTCGGCGCACAGCATGCCGGTCTTCATGGCAGCGTGCGAACCCTTGATGCGGGCGGCGTTGAGGAACCCTGCGTCACAGCCCACCAGTGCACCACCGGGGAACACGAACTTGGGCAGCGACAAGATGCCACCTGCGGTGATGGCGCGGGCACCGTAGCTCAGGCGTTTGCCACCTTCAAGGTACTGCTTGATGCTGGGGTGGGTCTTCCAGCGTTGCATTTCTTCGAAAGGCGACAACCATGGATTCTGGTAGTCGAGACCCGTCACGAAACCCAGGGTGACCTTGTTTTCTTCCAGGTGATACAGGAAGCCACCGCCGTAAGTCTGGGTATCCATGGGCCAACCGGCAGTGTGAACCACCAAGCCGGGCTTGGCCTTGGCTGGATCAATTTCCCACAACTCCTTGATGCCGATGGCGTAGCTTTGGGGGTCCTTGCCCGCATCAAGCTTGAACTTGGCAATCAGTTGCTTGCCCAGGTGACCGCGAGCACCTTCGGCAAAGATGGTGTACTTGCCGTGCAGTTCCATGCCGAGCTGGAATTCGCCAGTGGGTTGCCCCGACTTGTCCACGCCGAGGTTGCCTGTGGCAATGCCCTTGACCGAACCGTTGTCGTTGTAAAGCACTTCTGAGGCAGCGAAGCCAGGGAAAATCTCCACGCCCAAGGCTTCGGCTTGTTGAGCGAGCCAGCGGGTGACAGCGCCGAGGCTGATCACGTAGTTGCCGTGGTTGTGGAAGTTGTTCGGAATGAAGGCTTGCGGTGTGGCCATGGCACCCGTTGCGGTCAGCACCAGCACATCGTCAGCCGTGACGGGCTGATTCAATGGCGCGCCGAGTTCCTTCCAGTTGGGGAACAACTCGTTCATGGCGATCGGGTCCATCACGGCACCCGACAGGATGTGCGCGCCGGGTTCCGAGCCCTTTTCGAGCACGACGACGTTGACTTCCTTGCCGGCCTTTTCGGCCAGTTGTTTGAGGCGGATGGCGGTGGACAGGCCAGCAGGGCCGGCACCCACGATCACGACGTCGTATTCCATCGACTCGCGGGGGCCAAACTGCTCTAGGATTTCCTGGGGCGTCATCGTGATTCCTTCTGTTCTGACAAACAGCGTTCTGTTGTTTTCAATCGAAACCGGCATTCTATTCTGCCCAGGGGCAAAAAATCATTGCTGCTCATGCAAGGCAGCTCCGCATCTGGATTGCAAATCAGGGTAAACGCTGATGACGTGTGATTCTGACGCGACGTTGACGGGCCTGCGCTGATGGCGTGCTAAGGTTCCTGCACCCGTTATGAAGGAATTTTTCCGATGAGTTACACACTCGACCTGTCAGGCCGCGTGGCCTTGATCACCGGTGCCTCCAGTGGCTTGGGCACGCAGTTTGCACGTACCCTGGCACAAGCAGGGGCTGCTGTCGTGCTGGGCGGACGACGCATTGAGCGTCTCAAGGATCTGCGCTCAGAGATTGAGGCGGCCGGTGGCGACGCGCACGTGGTTTCGCTGGATGTGACCCAGTTGGACAGCATCCGCTCGGCGGTGGCGCATGCTGAAACCGAGGTCGGCCCGATCGACATCCTGATCAACAACTCAGGAGTGAGCACCACAGAACGTTTGGTCGATGTGTCCGAAGACAGCTATGACCATGTGTTTGACACCAACACCCGTGGTGCCTTTTTCATGGCGCAAGAAGTGGCCAAACGCATGTTGGCCCGCGCCAAGGGCGCGGCACCCGGTGTCTATGCAGGGGGACGCATCATCAACATTGCCTCGGCCGCTGGATTGCGCACACTGCCGCAGATCGGCGTCTATTGCATGAGCAAGGCGACCGTCATTCACATGACCAAGGTAATGGCTGCTGAATGGGGACGCTTTGGCATCACGACAAATGCCATCTGTCCCGGCTATATCGACACCGAGATCAATCATCACCACTGGGAGACCGAGGGTGGCATGAAATTGATCAAGATGCTGCCGCGTCAGCGTGTGGGGCAACCCAAGGATCTGGATGCACTCATGGTGATGTTGTGTTCGGCGCAGAGTGACTTCATCAACGGTGCCATCATCGCTGCCGACGATGGCATGGTGGCATCCTGACTTGAATTACCGTGTCGTGCCCGCATCTGGATGTTCGGCACATCAAGCCTGCTGAATCAACCGAGCATCACCATGCGATTGGACATTCCCGAACACAAGATCCTGGTTCATGAGCTGTCGCTGCCCATTTTGTGGGGCGACATGGACAGCCTGGGCCATGTCAACAACACGATTTACTTCAGGTACATGGAGCAGGCGCGCGTGACCTGGATCGAGGCGATGACTGGTAGTCTCACCGAGGCCAAAGAGGGTCCGGTGATTGCCAATGCATTCTTCAATTTCTACCGCCCCCTCGTGTTTCCTGGGGAGTTGGTGGTGAGGCTATATGTGGCATCGCCAGGGCGAACCAGCATCGACACCTTCGTGACGATTGAGCGACGTGATGATCCGGCGATAACCTATGCCGCCGGTGGGGCCACGCTGGTCTGGGTGAGCAGTGAGGATGGGCGACCCATGCCCTTGCCTGAACCCATTCGCGCACTGGAAGGCAAGCTGCCCGCATTGCCGGGCAGCGACAAGCCCCCAGCCTTGCCAAGCCATTGAGGCATCTTTGTCCGGGACGAAGCGCGAAGGCTTGACCCTGAGCTTTCTTTTTGAGTGCGATGGCTGGTGTATCGCTGCGTCCCGGTGTACGCTTTGGATGCTGCAATGCAGCATGAGCAACCCCTTTTTTCAAGGAGTGAATGGATGAACAAGGTCTATCCCGACGCAGTCAGTGCGCTGGCAGGGATCGTCAAAGACGGGCAGTTGCTCGCAGTGGGGGGCTTCGGCCTGTGTGGGATCCCGGAAGCGCTGATCGATGCCTTGCAGGCATCTGGCGTCAAGGATCTGACCGTCATCTCCAACAACGCGGGTGTGGACGGTTTTGGCCTGGGCAAGTTGCTCAACACCCGTCAGATCAAGAAGATGATCTCCAGCTACGTGGGCGAGAACAAGGAGTTCGAGCGCCAGTACCTGGCCGGTGAGCTGGAGCTCGAATTCACGCCCCAAGGCACGCTGGCCGAGAAGCTGCGCGCCGGGGGCGCTGGCATTCCCGCCTTCTTCACCAAGACCGGCGTGGGCACCCTGGTGGCCGAAGGCAAGGAAACCCGCGAATTCGATGGCGAGGTCTATGTGATGGAGCGCGCCCTGGTGCCTGAGGTGGCCCTGGTCAAAGCCTGGAAGGCCGACAAGTCGGGCAACCTGATCTTCCGCCGCACCGCGCGCAACTTCAACCCGGCCGCAGCCATGGCGGGCAAGGTCACGATCGTGGAAGTGGAAGAAGTGGTCGAGACGGGCAGCTTCGACCCCGATGCCGTGCACCTGCCGGGCATCTACGTGCACCGCATCGTGCTCAACACCACCCCCGAGAAGCGCATTGAAAAGCGCACCCTTCGCGAAACTGCTGGAGCCTGACCATGCCCTGGACCCATGATGAAATGGCGGCGCGTGCCGCACAGGAACTGCAAGACGGCTTCTACGTGAACCTGGGCATTGGCCTGCCGACCCTGGTGGCCAACCATGTGGCCCCCGACATCGACGTGTGGCTGCAGTCTGAAAACGGCATGCTGGGCATCGGCCCCTTCCCGACGGAAGACGAGGTGGACGCTGACCTGATCAACGCGGGCAAGCAGACCGTCACGGTGCTGCCAGGCTCGTCGATTTTTGGCTCACATGAGAGCTTCGCCATGATCCGGGGCGGCAAGATCAACCTGTCCATACTGGGTGCCATGCAGGTGTCCGACAAGGGTGACCTGGCCAACTGGATGATTCCGGGCAAGATGGTCAAGGGCATGGGCGGCGCGATGGACCTGGTGGCTGGCGTCAAGCGCGTGGTGGTGCTGATGGAGCACAGCGCCAAGAACGGCGAGCACAAGCTGCTGCAGCAGTGCACGCTGCCACTGACAGGTGTGGGCGTGGTCGATCGCATCATCACCGAGCTGTGCGTGCTGGACGTGACGCCTGAGGGCTTCAAGTGTGTGGAGCTGGCACCAGGCGTCACACCGGAAGAGATCCGCACCAAGACGGGGGCGCATGTGCACCTGTCGCATCTCGAAGCCTGACGGGCTCCGATCACCGCCAAGGCTGCCTGTGGGCAGCCTTTTTTCTTGGTGCCCTCTGAGACAATGGCCGACATGAACTCGAACTGGATCATCCTTGCCCTGTTGCTGATCAATCTGGCCGCGCTGTTATGGTTGGTTTGGCGTCCCCCTCAGACCCAGGATGAGGCCATCATCAAACTTGGTGGAGATCTGGCAGCCGAGTGGCGGCAGCGTTCCGAGCAACTGAGTCGGGAGTTGCGCGATGAGGTGGCGCGCAGTGCGACCGGTACCCGTCAAGAACTGGGTGGCACCTTGGCTCAGTTTCAGCAGACCCTGCTGACTCAACAGGGTGACACCACGCGCACGCAAAACGAACAGCTTGACAGCTTTCGCATTCAACTGGCCGGCATGCAGCAAGGTCTGGTTGACAGCCTGCGGGACACCTCACACCAGCAAGGTCTGCAGGCAACATCCTTGCGTGAAGCGCAGGCCGGTGCGCTGGCACGCTTCAACGAGGCACAGGAGGCGGCCTTGCGTCGCCTGGGTGAGGGTGTGACAGAGCAGTTGCGGATGTTGTCGGAGTCAAATGATCGCCGACTCTCGGAGGTGCGCACCACCGTCGAAACGCGTTTGCAGGCTTTGCAGGCCGACAACGAGAAAAAGTTGGAGCAGATGCGTCAGACCGTCGATGAGAAACTGCACGCGACGCTGGAAGCCCGTCTGGGCGAGAGCTTCAAGCAGGTGGCCGAGCGTCTGGAGCAGGTGCACCGTGGCCTGGGTGACATGCAGCGCCTGGCCAGTGATGTTGGCTCGCTCAACCGTGTGCTCAACAACGTCAAAACCCGTGGCATCTTCGGTGAGGTGCAGTTGGCGGGGTTGCTGGAGCAGGTGTTCACGCCCGAGCAGTACGCGGTCAACGTCGAAACTGTGCCGGGCAGTGGCGCGCGAGTCGAGTTTGCGATCCGTTTGCCAGGCAAAGGTGGCGTTGATGACGCCCCCCTGTGGTTGCCAATCGACGCCAAGTTCCCTCGTGAAGACTATGAACGACTGCTGGAGGCGCAGGATAAGGCAGATGTGCCCGGCGTGGAGGCTGCATCCAAGGCGCTGGAGTTGCGCCTGCGCCAGGAGGCGCGCACGATTCGCGACAAGTACCTGGCTCCGCCGCACACCGCTGATTTCGCCATTTTGTTTGTGCCCACCGAAGGGTTGTACGCTGAAGCCTTGCGCCGTCCCGGCCTGGTCGAGGCCATGCAACGTGAGTGTCGTGTGATGCTGGCCGGTCCGACCACTTTGCTTGCCACGCTCAACAGTCTGCAGATGGGCTTTCGGACCCTGGCACTGGAGAAACGGTCATCCGAAGTCTGGCAGGTGCTGGGAGCGGTCAAGACCGAGTTCGGCAAGTTTGGCGATGTGCTGGCCAAAACCCGTAAAAAGCTGGACGAAGCCAGCAACACCATCGCGTCGGTTGAAACGCGCACGCGTGTCATGGGCCGCGCACTCAAGCAGGTGGAAGCGATGCCCGACGCGCAAGCGCAGGCTTTGCTGCCAGGCGAGATCGAAAGCGAGGATGAATCGCCTCAGGATTGAGGCCGCTCAGTCTTTGGCACCCGCAGCGAGTGCGCGTTCGCGCTGACGGGTGAGCGTATCGGTGAAAGGCAGTTGCTCACGATGGGTGGGCCACCCTTGCAAGTGTTGGCCGACCAGTTGGCTCAAGGCGCGCATCCAGTCAAGCTGATCGTTGAGGCAGGGAATGTAGTGAAAAGCCTTGCCACCATTGCTCAGGAAGGCGTGCTTGCCTTCCATGGCGATTTCTTCGAGGGTTTCGATGCAATCAGACACGAAACCTGGGCAGATGACATCGACCCGCTCGGTTCCGGCCTGCGCCAGCGCGCGCAGCGTGGGTTCAGTGTAGGGCTCCAACCACTTGGCCTTGCCAAAGCGACTCTGGAAGGTGACCACGTACTGGTCTGCCGTCAATCGCAGGCGCTCGGCGAGCAGTCGGCCGGTTTTCAGGCACTCGCAGTGGTAGGGGTCACCCAGGTCGAGGGTGCGGCGCGGCATGCCGTGAAAGCTCATCACCAATTTGCCGCCTTCGCCGTTTTCCTGCCAGTGCCGACGTACCGAATTGGCCAGGGCGTCCAAGTAGCCGGGATGATCATGAAAGTGGTTGATGTGGCGAAGCTCCGGCAACAGGCGCGCTTTGCGGCCCCAGGCAAAAACCTCGTCCATCACGCTGGCGGTGGTGGCAGCTGAATACTGTGGGTACAAGGGAACCACCAGGATGCGGGTGGCTCCCTCTGCCTTGAGACTGCTCAGAGCCTGGTCAATGGCCGGTTCACCATAACGCATGGCGTGACGCACCAACACCTGATGTCCGGCTTCGCCGAGGAAGCCTTGTAAGAGCTTGGTCTGCTTTTCAGTCCAGACGCGCAGCGGTGAGCCTTCAGGCATCCAGATGCTGGCGTATTTCGCGGCAGATTTCTGTGGACGCACGCGCAAGATGATGCCGTGCAGAATGGGTAGCCACAGCAGGCGCGGAATTTCGATGACGCGTGGGTCGCTCAGGAACTGAGCCAGGTAGCGGCGCAGGGCAGGGGCTGTGGGTGCCTCCGGCGTTCCCAGATTGACCAGCAGGACACCGGTGTGCTGCGCTTGACCGTGGCGAAATGCAGGTTCTGGCTGAAGGCTCATGGTGTGGCGTTTTTGGTGTCGGCCAGTTGGGTCAGTTCGTTGGTGATCTGGCGTATGTCGATCGGTTTGGTCCAGTATCCGGTGAATCCGGCAGCCTTGGCGCGGGTAATGTCTTCGTGCATGGCATCGGCCGAACACATGTAGGCAGGCACGCTTGCGAGGCCGGGCAAGGCACGCAAGGCTTTCAAGAGCGCAAAACCGTCCATGTCAGGCAAGTGCGCGTCGAGGACCAGAACATCAGGAGCCTGGTGGGTGACCATCTCGATGGCGGTCTGCCCGTCTTCAGCCACCGTTAGCGCCAGTTGGGCATAAGGCCGCAAGGCCTCTTCGAACAACATGGCATTGATGCGGTTGTCTTCGACGTACAGGACACGCAGCGGGGTCAAGGCGTGCAGATTGGCGTTCCGTGGCATGGGCTCTTGGGCGAGGCTGTCGTGGGGCAGGCTCTCAGTGACCTCAGGGGGTTGCAGCGGCATCTGTCCAAGCGTGCCCCTGCTGAGGACGACGCTCACACGGGTGCCAACACCCGGGCGGCTGTGCATCTGCAACGCTCCGCCCATGGCTTCAACCAGCGATCGGGTGATGATAAGCCCAAGACCGGAACCCTCGATGTTGGATATTTCCTTGCCCAATCGCTCAAAGGGCTGGAACAGGCGTGCGAGTTGTGCATCGGTCATGCCTGGACCATTGTCCTCAATGTGCAGGGCCAGTTGCTGCGCATTCAAGGCTTCTACCGTGAAGCGCACCATGCCTCCGGGGGCGTTGTATTTGATGGCGTTGGAACCCAGGTTCATCATGACCTGACTGAGGCGCTGTCGGTCAGCTTGCACGATGCAGTCTGGCGCGATGTCCGACAGCAGACGGATTCGCTGCCGATTGGCCAAAGGCCCCAGCATGCTGATGCCGCGTTGAACAATCTCGGACAGGTTGAGTGCGTCGTTCACGCAATGCAGATAACCTGCCTCGATTCTTTGTAGATCGAGCACATCGTTGACCAGTCCCGTGAGATGTTCACAGGCGTCCAGAATGTGACGCACGTAGTCAAGGTACTTTCCCGCCTCGGGGGTGGGGGGTAACTGATGCTGCAGCAGTTGCGCAAAACTGCTGATGGCATTGAGGGGGGTGCGAATCTCGTGGCTCATGCGCGAGACGAAGGCGCTCTTCGCCGCATTGGCTGCTTCAGCAGCCTGCTTCTCGCGCAGGGTGTGTTCAGCCTTTCTGATGGGTGTGATGTCCCGTGCCAGCAGCAAGGTTTGCTTTTTGCCCATCGGAACCAGCCGACCCTCGAAATGGCGTTGCACCCCATCATTGGTTTGGAGCTCGTATTCCAGTCGCTGCTGCTTTCCGGTGCGACGGACACGTTCGAGTGCGGCACGCTGCAAGACTGCAACCTCTTCAGGCAACTCGTGGCCAAGAGGATGGGATCGCAATTCTTCGAAGGGGCGAATCAGCAGTGGGTGGGCATCGTGCCCATCGACGTAGTTGTCTGCTTCATCGAGCACGAACCAGATGTCGGGCAGGGCATGCAGCACGTCGCTCAGGCGAGCTTCGCTGTCGCGCAGCTCGGCCTGTTGGTTGAGCAGCTGCTGCTGTGCATGGCGCATTTCCATTTCGGTCTGAACCTGACGGGTGACATCGCGATTCGAACCACGGTAGCCCATGAAATTGCCTTGATGGTCGAACACAGGCAACCCGCTGATGCTGACGATCACACGCCCTTTTGGCGTGTCTCGCTGGCCGAGCACGTTGCTGAACGGTTCACGACGGGATCGGGCTTGTGCAAACTGTGCCCACTGGGCGGCGTATGCGTCACCTGGCAGCGGTTTGTAAAAATCGACACCCTTGCTGCCGATTTCGTATTCAGGGTTCACGCCCAGGTGTTGCATCACACTGCTGGAGACCCAGACCAGTCGGCTCTCGCTGTCGGTTTCCCACATCCAGTCGTTGCCGGCCAGACTGGCTGTGCGAACTCGCGCTTCCATGCGCCGACCGCGCTGCAGGTTCAACTCGGCTGTCATCAGGGCGCTGATTGCGCATGCAACATCAGCCAACTGCGCCAGTTGTGCAGGGCTCCATTGACGCTCGACCGTGTCCATGACG